>NZ_JAYGHV010000391.1:0-29921 GCF_034932145.1 Spirulina sp. 06S082
TTTAGCAACTTCTGTTTCGTGAGTTACCATTACTACAGTCATTCCAGATTGATTGAGTTCGCCAAATAACTCTAAAATTTCGGTCGTTGTGCGAGAATCTAAGGCTCCGGTGGGTTCGTCTGCGAGTAAGATTGCCGGCTGATTGACAATGGCTCGGGCGATCGCGACTCGTTGCTGCTGTCCCCCAGAAAGTTGATTGGGTTTGTTTTGCAAGCGATCGGCTAAACCCACCCGCACAAGGGCTGCCTCGGCGCGATCGCGGCGTTCGGCACGGGATACCCCCGCATAAATCATAGGTAAAATTGTATTATCCAAAGCAGAAGACTGGGGTAATAAGTGAAATTGTTGAAAGACAAAACCAATCTTTTGATTGCGAATATCTGCGAGGCGATCGTCATGGAGAGAGGAAACATCCACGCGATCGAGCAAATAGCTACCTTGGGAAGGACTATCCAAACAGCCAATAATATTCATCAAGGTGGATTTTCCCGATCCCGACGGTCCCATGATGGAGCAGTATTCTCCCGTTTCTATGCTTAAATTTACCTTATCCAAGGCACGTACCTCAGTATTGCCACTGCCGTAAATCTTGGCAATATTTTCCATCTGAATGATTTGCAGTGCGGGATTTTGGGTTGCGATGGAAGTGCGATCGCGAAGAGAAGGAGGATGATTAAATTTAGATGTATTGACTGTCATAAAATTAAAGAAGTTAACATTAACTGTTTTAACAATTACTGATTACGGCTTACCCATTCACCCATTATGGCTTATTGTCTCAATCCGGAATGTACCCAACCGCAAAATACGAAAGAAGATCGATTATGCACAGCTTGCGGTTCTTCTCTTTTGCTGAAAGAGCGCTATCGTGCTTTAAGTGCATTAGGTCAAGGAGGATTTGGACGCACATTTTTGGGGATTGACGAGCATTTTCCCAAACATCCCACTTGTGTCATTAAACAATTGTACCTGCAACAAGCAACTCCGGAAGTTCATGCTAAAGCAATGGATTTATTTCAACAAGAAGCGGTACGGTTAAGCGAATTGGGGGATCATGCACAAATTCCTGCTCTTTATGCGTATTTTGAAGAACGAGGTTATTTATTTTTAGTGCAAGAATATATTGATGGTCATACTTTAACCGTTGAGTCGTTACAAAAGGTCAGTAATAAAGAGAAAAAAATCTGGCAACTCTTACGGGATTTATTACCCGTTTTAAAGTTTATCCACGATCGCCAAGTCATCCATCGAGATATTAAGCCAGAGAATATCATGGAACGGCGAGAGAATAGTCAAATCGTGTTAATTGATTTTGGTGTAGCGCGATTATTTACGGGGACAGCAATGATGGGCGGGGCGACGATTATTGGTACGCCGGGGTTTATGTCACCGGAACAAATGCGAGGTAAAGTTTTGCCTGCCAGTGACTTGTATAGTTTAGGGGCGACTTGTTTAAATTTACTGGTTGGCGCGCATCCTGACGATCTGTTTGATGTAATTGAAGAGCGTTGGAAATGGCGCGATCGCCTACCTGCGGGAATGCAAATTAGCGCCAAACTAACTAAAGTATTAAACCATTTAGTGGAACCTTCCCTACGCCAACGCGCCCAATCTGCGGAGGAAGTAATGCGAGAAATTGGTAAAATCCCCCTTCCGAATCAACCGATTTCCCCTTCTCCCACGACCCAAATTCGCCAGCGATCGACTCCTCAGCAGTTAATTACCAACCCCCAGCAGCGCACTCAAGCAATGTCCATGCCTCCCACCTCAAAACCTTCTAAAACACGAGGTTTAATGCCGCGACAGGCAAGTGTAGCATCGGAGATGGAATTAGATGATTTACGTTTAAAGTTATCGGGAGAAAAGGAAGAGTCTCAAGTGCGGATTGATTACACTCGCTTAAAAGAACTCCTTTCTCGCAAGCGATGGAAGGACGCGGATGAGGAGACAAGAGATATTTTATGTACGTTAGTAGGAAAAAGAGCGGGGACTTATTTGTTTAACAAAGATATTCAAAAATTACCCTGTAAAGATTTAAAAGCGATCGATTATTTATGGTTTAAATCGAGTCAAGGACACTTTGGTTTTCGGGTACAAAAACAAATTTATGAGGGAGTGGGGAAAGAATACGATCTATTTTGCCAGCAAGTGGGCTGGCCGGTACATGATGTGAAAAGCCATGCTTATTTACAGTTTAATTTGCGATCGCCTCTGGGACATTTGCCCTCTCGTGCTTGGGTGGGGGGTGTATCTTGGTGGAAACACGCGGGTATTTTGGCTGCACGTTTGCATCGGTGCGGCATTGATTGACCTCCTCTCCCAACAAGTCTTCGCTGAATTATCTCGAATTGTGAATGAAATCTTACGAAGGTCTAAAGGTGGTTTCAAAGCCTGGATTCTTGTGGCAAGATGGTACGTTGCAGATCGCGTTCCTAAAATTTGTAAAGGAGATTACAATATGACATTACAGCTAGGCGATACCGTTCCCAACTTTACCCAAGCAACAAACGAGGGCGAAATTACTTTTTACGATTGGGCTGGAGATAGTTGGGTGGTTCTTTTTTCCCATCCTGCCGACTATACCCCCGTTTGTACCACCGAACTCGGGGAAGTATCCAAACTCAAGCCAGAATTTGAGAAACGCAATGCTAAGGTTATTGCTTTAAGCGTTGATGGTGCAGAGTCCCATAAAGGCTGGATTGGAGACATCAACGAAACTCAAAATACTACAGTTAACTATCCCATCATTGCCGATGAAGATCAGAAGGTTTCCGACCTCTATGGCATGATTCACCCCAAGGCTAATGCTAAGTTAACGGTACGCACGGTATTTGTGATCGATCCGAGCAAAAAACTCCGCTTGACAATTACTTATCCCCCTAGCACCGGACGGAATTTTGCCGAAATTCTCCGTACCATTGATTCTCTCCAATTGACGGATAAATATTCCGTTGCGACTCCCGTAAACTGGCAAGATGGGGAAGATGTCGTGGTTTCACCCGCTATTCCTACCGAGGAAGCGAAAAAGAAATTCCCCAAAGGGGTTAACGAGATCAAGTCTTATTTGCGGATGACTCCCCAGCCGAATAAGTAGGCGATCGCTTCTCATACCCAATCCGCTTTGCCGAGTAGGGACGTTTTTCGATCCTCCTGTAGCGACGTTGCACGCAACGTCGCTACTTGTTTTCGGAGATATCTAATACAATTTTTCTCCACCCATAAATTTAAGAGTATACTTAAATTGTTGATTGGAATAACTCTAAAATAACTTTAAAATAACTCTAGAATAACTCTAGAATAACTGGGGTGCTAGGATTCGAACCTAGGAATGGCGAGACCAAAACCCGCTGCCTTACCGCTTGGCCACACCCCATTGGGATACTCAAACCATTGTAGCAGCTTTTTTGGAATTTGTGTCAATTTTTTGGGGGAAGATTGCAATTTTTTCCCTCAAGATCCAGAATTCCCAGAGTCTCTTGGAATTTCTGGGGTTTTGTGGTTCCCCTTTGATTTTGTGACAAACAGATAAGTGTCCTGCTTTCGGCAACCTTGCCATGTTCCCCTCGGTCTAAGAAAACAAATGCAGAGAAAAACTGCTCAACCTCAACTCTATTTAGGATACTGAAACAAATGCTAAATTTAAAACGCTTGAAAGCCACTGCTGCCTTAATGCTTGCCCTTGCTACCCCTCTAACGGGTGCGGCTTCTATTACTGCATCAATAATAGCAGCAGCCCCAGCTCAGGCTCAAGGCAGCCGTTTTGGAGATGTCCCCGACAGTCACTGGGCTGAAGATTTTATTACCGCTTTAGTCGATCGCGGGGTGATAGCCGGATTTCCTGATGGGTCTTTCAAGCCTGAAGCCCCCGTTACTCGCGCTCAATTCTCTTCTCTGTTAAAAGGAGCATTTAACAAAGGGAAAACCCGATCGGCAATTAATTTTGTGGATGTCGCCAGCAATCATTGGGCCATGTCCGCCATCGATAATGCTTACGAAACGGGCTTTTTATCGGGTTATCCTGGCAGTATCTTCCGTCCCGAACAAAATATTCCTCGGGAACAAGTGTTAGTTTCCCTCGCGAATGGACTGAATTACAGTGCGAATGCTCCGGTTAATGAAGTTCTCGGCTACTACAATGATGGTGGTAATATCTCCAATTTTGCCCGTTCTCCCATCGCCGCAGCAACGGAAGAAAAAATTGTGGTGAACTATCCCACTGTTACCAGTCTCAATCCCAATCGTAACGCCACTCGCGCTGAAGTTGCCGCTTTTCTCTATCAAGCCTTAGTTCGGGAAGGAAATGCCCCGGCGATCGCTTCGGGTTATATTGTTTCTCTAGATCCCGTCGCAACTCAGTTTAAAATCCCCGCCGGAACTTCTATTCCTGTCACCTATACCCGCGATAAAATCTTGCTGTTGCCAGATGAAACCTTACCCATAACTTTCGATCTGAAAACCAATATCACCACGCAGAATGGCAAAGTTCTCATTCCTGCTGATAGTAAGGTTAAAGGTCAATTAGTCCCCGCCGGATCGGGAACGAAATTTGTTGCAGAACAGTTGATTTATCCCGACGGAACAACTCAATCGGTCAATGCAGTTTCCCAAATCATTACGAAGACGGAAACTGTGAATAAAGGCAGCGATCTGACGCGAATTGTCAGGAATTCTGCGATTGGTACGGCGGCTGCTGCGGCAATTTCTGCGGTAACTGGCGATCGCGCGATCGCCACGGAAGAATTGCTCATTGGTGCCGGTGCCGGGGCGATCGCGGGTCTAATTCAAAACTTCCTGGGTCGCAATAGTGTCGATCTCATTGTTGTCGAACCGGAAACCGATTTAGATATTACTTTGGGTTCCGATCTTTTGGTTAGCACTCGCTAGGCGATCGGTCTTTAATAACTAAACTTTTTAGCCCTGCTCTTGTGAGTGGGGCATTTACTATTGTCTTGGCTTTATTTTTTGCCAATTAACCAATAGGTTATCATTTCTCCTTTCCCTTTGACGGCGATCGCGCCTCGTTTCTCAAATACAAATTGTTCTTTTAACTGTTCGTAAATCTGGGCTGTAACTTGAATCTTTCCTGGTTCTCCTGTTGATTCCATGCGGGAAGCGACATTAACAGTATCTCCCCAAAGATCGTAGATAAATTTCTTAATGCCGATAACCCCCGCAACTACAGCCCCCGTATGAATGCCAATCCGAATTTGACAGGGTTTTTCAGCATTGATTCTAAATTGAGCAATCGTCTTTAACATTTCTAACGCCATCGCTGCGATCGCTTCTGCGCGATCGTCCTCGGGTTCTTGCAACCCTCCCGCAACCATATACGCATCGCCAATTGTTTTGATTTTCTCAACATTATAGTCGTCCGCTAGGCGATCGAAAGCCGAAAAAATATCATTGAGCATATCGACTAAAGTAATGGGAGATAATTGAGCAGAAAAAGGCGTAAAACCAACAATATCTGCAAATAAAATTGTGGTTGTTTCATAATGTTCGGCAATTAAAGTCTTTACTCCAGGTTGAGGAATAGAATTATGTTGTTTTTTCAATTGTTCGACAATACGATGGGGTAGAATATTTAGTAACAAAGCCTCGGACTTTTCTCGTTCTTGTTTTAGAGCCTCCATTGCTTCTTTTTGAGGGGTAATATCATCAATTACGCCGATCAAACCGATAACATTCCCGTGAATATCGTGGAGGGGAACTTTACTAATATCCAGCCAAATGATTTTACCGTTTTCACCAGGGCGTTGTTTTTTAGCAATCTTATGGAGGACGGGTTCATCTGCTTCCATAATTTTTCGATCTTCTTGGCGAAATAGATCGGCAATTTCTCGGGGCAATCCCATGTCATAATCTGTCTTACCGATCGCCTCTTCAGGATGGTTTAAATGTGCTGCTTCTGCCCAATTTTGATTGCAACCGAGGAAAACTGAATCCGTGTCTTTCCAAAAGACTTGTTGAGGGATAGTATCGAGAATTAAGCGTAAAGATTGCTCTTTTTCTTGGAGTGACGCTTCCATTCGCTTGCGTTCGGTAATATCATTGGCCACCATTAAGAGACAATCTTCATTATCAATCTCGATTTTTTCCACAGAAAGACGAAGGATGCGAATATCACCCGAAGCAATACGAAAAGAAAATTCGCGATCGCGAATTCTGCCTTCATTGTCGAGCATTTTCATCATCTTGACGCGATCGCGCTGACTTCCCCAAAATCCCAACTCTACAGCAGTTTTACCAATAATTTCCCCCAGGGCATATCCCGAAATGTGCAGAAAAGTATCATTGACTTCCAGAATGCGGCCTTCTGCTAAATTCGTGATACCCACCAAATAAGGACTCGATCGAAAGGCTTTGGCAAATTTTTCCTCCGATCGCCGCAAAGCCTCCGTCCTTTCTCCGACTAAAATTTCTAAAGATTTATTCGTATCCTCCCAAGCACTAAAGGCTTCGTGTAACTGGATAGCCATCAGATTAAAGGCTCGGGCGAGGCTATCTAATTCCTCAATGCGATGAGGAGGAATGCGATATAATAAATCTCCTCGAGCGATATCGCAGGCAACTTTAGCGAATTTTAGAACCGGTTTAGCGATTAAACGTGAGGTAATGATGCCCAAGGCCGCGGCCAAAACTAAGGCGATCGCACAGATAACAATAGTAGCGCGGGTATTAGCCGCAATTTCGGCTTTAAAATCAGCCTCGGGAATGACCACCCCCAACAGCCAGTCAATGCCGCGATCGTTGCGAAATGCTTGCATTCTCACAAAATAACGATTGCCCTCCGCATCGGCGATCGTCGCAGAATCGTTTTCCAAGTTTGTCAAACCATCGGTACGCTTTTGCCAATGTTTGACGGCTGCTTGAATCATGGGAGTCCTACTGGCGATCGCCGGCAATCTTTCTTGACCTTCGGAGTTTAAAAAAGGATACTCTCGGCTTGAAGTGGCGACAATTTCCCCCGATCGCTCAATAATAAAGGATGCCCCCGATGTTCCAATCTCTAAGGCTTGTAAAAATTCCCCGATTTGGGACAGAGTGAGATCGATCGCCATTACTCCTTGTAATTCTCCCGTTGTCCTGTAAATGGGAATAGCAGAGGTAATGCCTAAAACAGAAGGTTGGGCAAAAACATAAATCGGCGACCAAATTAAGGTTTTTGAGGCTTTAGCAGCCCGATACCAAGGACGGATGCGGGGATCGTATTCTTTCTTTTGCAGCCATTCCTGACGCTCTCCTCGGTCATTGAGGCGATAAATGTTCCAAAAGGGAGCAGTATCTTGAGTACGAAGGGAAATTGTGGCAGGGTCTCCCTGTTCGATTTGCAAAAAATCCCCGGTTTCGCTACCGTAGTATAGGGTTGCCGACGCGTCGCTTAATTGTGTTTGCTGCCAAAAATAGCGTTGGAGTTCGCTAAAATCGTCAACATTTAACCGTCCTTGTCGTGCCGAAAGTTCATTGATTTTCAGAATCAATTCGGATGTTTCTAAATAATTGCGAATGTGAGTTTCAATGCGATCGCTTGTCTTTTGACTAAGTTGCGTAGCCAAGTCCGTAACGGCCTGCTGTCCGTTACGCCAAGACAAAAATCCTGTCAATCCTACGGCTGCAAAGATTTGCAGCAATGTGGGAATGACAATAACCAACCGCAAGGGAAACTTTCTTTGCACGGAGGGACGTTTGAAGTCGGGGAACTCCTAAAATTGTACACGAGAAAAGCAGGAGCCTAATGCCCTTAAGGACTGACTCATCGATCGCATTTGGGTTTTATCTCCAGTCGAATTCTCTGGCGATCGCGATTACAATGTTGGTTGGAGAGGTAGCGATCGCATTGCGTCAACCCAAAGAAAAAATCTCGGTGGAAATGGTTTTTCGTAGTTTGTATTATGTCGCTAAAGCTGCACTTCGGGGGGAAAACCCTGATGCTGTCTCCTATCTCGCTGAACGTGCTAAGTTGTTTGGTTTGATTAAAGCTGAGAGAAAACGACATCGAGAAAAGGATGCTCTCTCTCAGCAAATTTGGAACCCTGTTCCCTTAAGTTGACACCAATGGCAAGCATTGCGCCCCTACGGATTTATTCTGCCCCTTCAATAGGTGCAAAACCCTGACGTTGAATATTTTCTGTCACCGATCGCGGTTCCAAGAATTGCAATAAATAATCGGGTCCTCCGGCTTTTGACCCGACTCCAGATAACTTGAAACCCCCAAAAGGTTGACGGGCAACAATGGCTCCGGTAATGTTACGATTCACGTACAAATTGCCCACTTCAAATTCCTCGGATGCTTGTTTGATATGGGAAGGAGTACGAGAATATAATCCCCCAGTTAGGGCGTAATTGGTACCGTTGGCGATGTCTAATGCTTCGGCAAAATTCTTGGCTTTAATGACTGCAACCACAGGACCAAAAATTTCCTCCTGGGCAATGGTGGCATCCGGTGCAACATCGGTGAAAATGGTGGGAGGAATGAAATAACCTGTCTCCGGAATTGTCCCTTCAAATGCCAATTTTGCCTCCTGTTTGCCCTTCTCGATATATTCGCGAATGCGATCGCGGGCATTCTTATCCACTACAGGTCCCACGGTGGTACTGGGCAGATCCGCAGCCCCCACATTTAAGGATTTAGTCGCCTCTACTAAGCGACTCACAAAAGCATCATGTACGGGTTCGAGAACAACGACTCGCGAACAAGCAGAGCATTTTTGTCCGGTATAGCCAAAGGCAGAAGAAACTACCCCAGCGACAGCTTGATCTAAGTCTGCACTTTCATCAACAATAATGGCATTTTTGCCCCCCATCTCGGCAATGACTCGCTTGAGATGTTTCTGTCCTGGTTGCAATTTGGCCGCTTCTGCATAGATATAACAGCCGACTTCTTGGGAGCCTGTAAAAGCAATTAAGTGAACATCAGGATGAGTCACTAAATGATTACCCACGGTTGAACCCCGACCGGGAACATATTGGAACACACCTTTGGGAATACCTGCTTCTACTAGAATTTCAGCTATTTTAGCGGCAATGACGGAAGCAGGGGCGGCGGGTTTAAGTAAGGCACAATTGCCCGTTACTAAAGCAGCAACCGTCATGCCAAGGGCGATCGCGATCGGGAAATTCCAAGGAGAAATAATCACCGCAATACCTCGAGGTTGATAAAAATAGCGGTTGGTTTCTCCTGCTAAATCATAGCTTATTCCCCCATCTAATCGCTCTATTTCATCGGCATAATAGCGACAAAAATCGATCGCCTCGGATACTTCTCCATCTGCTTGCGGGAGAATTTTTCCCACTTCAAAACATAGCCAAGCGTTTAATTCATGACGGCGAGATTCCATGATTTCGGCAGCTTTTCGTAAGATTCCCGCCCGTTCTTCTGCTGAGGTTTTCTTCCAAGCAGGAAAGGCAGTTTTTGCCGCTTGTAATGCCTGTTCTGCTTGTTCGATGGAGATTTGCCCAATCTTGCCAACAACTTCGCTAGGATTGGCAGGATTGACGGAATCCAGTAACTCGGAAGTACGGGTATATTCGCCGTTAATTAAGGGTAAATAAGTTTTACCTAAACTATTGCGAACCTTGCTTAATTCTTGTTTCGCTTTTGCCCGTAAATCTTCGTTAGCATAGTCAGTATTAGACGCATTTGGCCAAGCAGATTTAGCAATTAAAGGACGTTCTGATTCTATTTTCGGAGGAGAAATTAATTCTTCAATGGGACGTTCTTCCATATTTTGCCGCAGGAAGGAACTATTGGCTGTATTTTCCAACAAACGACGGATCAAATAGGACATTCCTGGTAATAAGTCCCCATAAGGTGCATAAACTCGCACTCGATGTCCGCGTTTAACTAATGCCTTGGCAAGTTGGTCGCCCATTCCATACAAAACTTGCATTTCAAAGCAACGAGAAGGAATATTTAAAGTTTCCGCGATCGCCATTGCCCGTGCTTGAGTGCGGACATTATGAGAACCGATCGCCGCATATAAATACTCGTAATTTTCCAGCAATAGCTGCATTAAATTTTCGTAATTGCGATCGGTTTCCGCTTTCTGATTAAAGACAGGTTGCGGCCAGCTTTCTTGGATGGCGATAATGGTTTCTTGATCCCAATATGCCCCTTTCACTAAACGAATGGTAATCGGTTTTCCGCGTTGTTTTGCCCAGTCGATTATTCCTTTTAAATCTGTTTCCGAATCTT
This sequence comes from Spirulina sp. 06S082, assembly GCF_034932145.1. Classification (NCBI taxonomy): domain Bacteria; kingdom Bacillati; phylum Cyanobacteriota; class Cyanophyceae; order Spirulinales; family Spirulinaceae; genus Spirulina; species Spirulina sp. 06S082. Next base: position 10,196 of record NZ_JAYGHV010000391.1, read on the forward strand.
GCAAATAACCTTGAATGGTCATGCCGATATCTGTGCGATCGCGGAATTCTGCTTCCATTAATAATTCTTTCAAAATGGCAAGGGTGACATCTTTATAACGATATTGTTCCATATCGAAATGAATCGCCGCACCTACTTCTTTAGCGCGACGCAAGAGAGTGCGAATGCGATCGCAAACTTTGGCTTTACTGCCTTCGGGATCGAGGGGATCAAATTGGGAATAAAATGCAGTTAATTTGACGGAAACTTGCACCTTCGCTAAAGGTTCGCCATCTGCTGCATCAATTTGGGGAATAGAAGACCATTTTTTTGCTGCTTCTCCTAACTCTTGAATCAGATCGAGATAGCTTTGCAAATATTGTTGTGCTTCAGACTCGGTTATCACCGCTTCTCCGAGGAGATCGAGGGTAAATGCCATTTTATCCTTCCGCAGGCGATCGATGGTCTTCAAGACTTTAGGAACCGTCTCTCCGGCAATATATTTATATGCGAGGGTTTTCACCGCTTGTTCTACCGTCGTCGCTGCAATTTGTGCGGGAGGAGAACTCGCATCGGCGAAATTCATCATTTTTTTGAGCATTTCCGGCAATTCTACGGATTCAACGCTCATATACTCCTGAAAATGACGGGCAATCTCGCTTTTACTCCGTAATGCTGGCAAACAGTCGATAAAACTAAAGAGTTGATAGCGCAATCCCGGATTTGCCATTGCCCAGTCTAGGAGCTTATCATCGAGACGCATCTGGTCTTGCATCCTGGCGAAAAAGGAACGTTTTTCGCGGGTTGCAGCGATGAGTTCTCGGGCAATTTCTTGGGTTTTGCTTTCGTACTTCGTTTGGGGAATTTCGATGACCACGGCTTGTTTAACTCCTGAATCTTGCATGGTAGAATGCAAAAACTGCATATTAAGATAGGGAATTCTCTTTCTCAATATTGGGAGAACATTCTACACAAACTTTTTAGTGTATCTTCTATTGTCGTCTCTGAGAAGAAGAATGAGCAGAATCAATTAAAGAATGTTACGAAATTGAAATTTTGTTAACAAAATTTAGAGATAATTGATCGCAGATTTTTCCTCAGCTTGAATTAACCACAGACGCGATTTTTCAGTCTGCTGGACTACAAAATTAAGCGATCGCCTTCCCAATTCTCAATTACCCATTGTTCATTCTTTAACAATGGGAGCGGGAAATCCCCGATTCTACCGAAGGTGAATCGTGGGATGAAAGCGACCCCAAACTCAAAAAATCATTTATAATCTTATCAATAACCTATCTAGAGGATAATGTTCAAAGGGTACAAATACCGCATTTATCCAACCAACGAGCAGCAAACCACTTTAGCCAAGAGTTTTGGCTGCTGTCGTTGGTATTGGAATTATGGGTTAAATTTGTGCCAAGAAACTTATCAAGCAACAGGAAAAGGATTATCAAGAGGTTATATTCAGGGATTATTACCCAACCTAAAAAAGGAATATCTTTGGCTCAAAGAAGATGTCTACTCCCAATGCTTGCAAGTGGTGGCATTGAACTTATCGACAGCGTATCGAAATTTCTTCGAGAAACGAGCAAAGTTACCCCGATTCAAATCCAAGCATGGCCGACAATCCATCAGTTATCCTCAAAATGTGAAATTTGAGGGAGATTGCATCAAACTGCCCAAAATAGGGTTAGTCAATTGTCGTCAGCATCGGAGTTTTGAGGGAAAGATAAAAACCGTAACCGTCTCTAAAAATCCAGATGGGAAATACTACGCTTCGGTTTTAGTTGAAGAGGAAAAAGAATTACAACCTCAATCAACGGAAGGAAAAGCCATTGGAATTGATTTAGGATTAACGGATTTTGCCATTACCAGTGAGGGGTCAAAATACAACAATCCCAAGCATTTCAATAAACACGCCCAAAACCTAAAAAGGAAACAACAAAAACACGTTCGTAAGAACAAAGACAGTAATAACCGCAAGAAATCGCGGGTAAAGATTGCCAAAGTTCACTCAAAAATAAGTCGCTGTCGTGAAGATTTTCTCCACAAACTATCCCGTAAGATAGTCAACGAAAACCAAGTGATTGTGGTAGAAAATCTCAATGTCAAAGGCATGGTTCGCAATCACAAACTCGCTAAAGCGATTAGTGATGTGGGTTGGGGAATGTTTTGTACAATGTTAAAATACAAGGCTGAATCAGAAGGAAAAGTTTATCTAGAAGTGGATAGATTTTTTCCTTCTTCAAAAACCTGTAATGTCTGTCTCAATCAAGTAGGAAGTTTACCTCTTGAGATTAGAAATTGGATTTGCGAACATTGTCAAACCCATCACGACAGAGATATTAACGCAGCAATTAACATTAAAAATGAAGGCTTACGGATACTGCGACTGCGCTCAGTACAAGTATTAGAGTTAGGAACTAGCTCTACTGCCCTTGGAGGGGATATAAGACGAGGTGGTAGAACTTCGGTTCTATCTAGCGCGATCCCTTGTGAAGAGGGAAGCCGCTATTGTAATCTTTGATTCAATAGCGGTAGTTCACGACTGGTTATTGTCCTTGAGTGCTTTGCGAGGAATCGATCGCCTCTCCTTTTCATCTTTCATCATTCATCATTCATCATTCCCTTTCCTTCCAAAATTGCGTAGAATTAGGAGGTAAAAAAATAGCTAAGATTAAGAAAAGCGATCGCCGTTGATAACAACTATGGTTTTACAGTTCCCCGTATTAGGCGCATTTTTTCTAGGATTGGACAGTTTGTTCTCCACCCAGGGCATTATGGTTATGCTGTTGGTGGGGTATGCAGGGGCAATGTGGATGTTTCTCACCAGCGCCCCTAAAGTTTATACCGTCATGGTTTCGGATTTACGAGTTGCGAAAGAATTTTATGAAGGATTGCTGGCTTTATCCGTCGCGGATGTTCCCCTACATTACTACTATAACTACGAGCAAACAATGGGAGCAGCAAGTATTGACCCACTTTATATGTCGGCGACTCCGACAGCAATGGGAACCGCGACGGGATCCGCAGGAAGTGAGGGATTATGGTATCAATTAAAGAAAAATACACAGTTGCACGTCATTTCTGGAGCAAGTTTCGGCGATAAAAATCGTCAGCGTCACGTTTGTTTCGATCGCGAATGTTTGGATGCGATTCTTTTACGCATTCAATCTCGTCGTTTGCGGTTTAAAATTCGCAGTAAAAAGCCATTGAATTTTTTGGTGAAAGATATTGAAAATCGCACGATTGAAATGGCGGAAGTCTCGAATTAAAATAAAATAAAATTTACATTTTGATTCATTCCTCTTCTCCCAAAGCCATTCTACAAGAAAATCTCAAGGAGTTGATTTTGTTAGACGAGTTAAAAACTCAATATTCTGACAAAAGTGCCAGTCAAATCCCTCTTTATCGGGTTAAATCTCCTTATCCTCTTGTTTATCGCTGTCCGATCGCCTTACAATTTCCTGATAATGCTGTGGAATTTGCTCACAAAATTGTAGAGCAATTTGTAGAGAAGTTTGGCGATCGCCACAGGTTTTCCGTTGAGATTGTGCGATCGCCTTGGATTGATTTTCGGTTATGCGATCGCGCTTTAGCAGATTGGTTGCAGGAACTTCTCAGAAAACCTCTTTCTCTTCCTCAGAATAATAATCCTTCTCAAATCGATCTTTGTCAATATGTTCACGCTCGTTGTCTATCTTTGTTGTACTCCGCAGCAAGAGATCAATTAATCACTTTACATCCTCTACAAAAATGTTTAAATTGGCAATGGCAAGAACCTCAATCGATCCCTTGGTTGGACTGTTACTGTTCTCAATTGCGCTTACAGCATCCCACAGAAAGCGCACTGATTGCAGAATTGGTTGATATTGGCGATCGCGCTATTGGAAAAAAAGCAGAAAATTGGCACAAACTAGCATTACAACTGGGCGATCGATTTTTAGCCTGCGATCGCGCTTGTCGGATTTGGGGGCAACCTGTAGAATTAGCTAGAGCAAGGTTAGCATTAGTCGCCGTTGTACAACGGGTTTTAAGTTGGATATTACAAGAAAAATTAATGGTCATTCCTTGGTTGGAATGCTAGAAACCAATCAAATTAGTAGCCGATTGCTCTCAACAAGTACATGGAATATACTCCAGGGATAGCCCAAGAAAATGCGTTCTTTTCGATCTGGAACTGATTCCCATAAACGATCGCACTTTTTACTGGTTGAAATGGTTTAAAAGTTGCCAACACCGCAAAAATAATAAAATAAAATAAATCACACTCAAATAACAAAGACTCCTTAAGGAGTCTTCGCCAAAATATTTATTTTGGTATTCAGAACGTCTTTACCGGATTTCCTCGACCCTTTCAGGTAACGGGATGTCATACGCGAAGTATGTCTGCTGCATCCATATCTATAGTAACTCATAAGTTTTTAGGAGTCAAGTGGTGTTAGAGCGATCGCATTCTTGCTGTTGTCCTTATAAGACTGATAACACCTAACCAACTCAATGTACCAGAAAAAGTTGCGAGATCGCCAGCCATACCCAATTTCTATTTCAACCCCACACCCGACGCATATTCAACACAAAACCCGGTAAGACTTCCTCACCCGATAACTCAGTTGGATTTGATAATACCTCCACTTGCGACCCTAACCGATAAACCTCCACTTTGCGATTTTGCGGATCGATTAACCAACCTAAAACCGCCCCATTCTCTATATACTCCTGCATTTTTTCTCGTAAAGATTTCAAAGTATCCGAATTTGAACGCAATTCCACCACAAAATCGGGACAAATATTCGCAAACGTTCTCTTTTGTTCCGGGGTTAGCGCATCCCAACGTTCTTGACTCACCCAAGACGCATCAGGAGAACGATTTGCACCATTCGATAAAGTAAATCCAGTCGATGATTCAAAAGTTTTGCCGGGTTCGCCTGCATTCCGCCACCAAACATATAACTCTCCGGAAATCTTGCTGTTTCGTTCTCCCGTTTCCCAGCCCGTCGGTGGATTCACGATTAACTCTCCTTCTGCGGTTCTTTCCAGTCGCAACTCTCGATTGCTGGCGGCTAAGACAGCAAATTGCTCTTGAGTCACATAGAGTTTAAGGGTTTTGGGGAACTCTACTAATAGAGTTTCTGTTTCTGGCTGAGTCGGCGCTTGTACCATCTTGACCTCTGCGATCGTCGAGATTGGCTAGGGTAAACCCTAACTATCCTAACTATTCTACATTCATTAATTGTTATTTCGAGTTGACATTTGCAAAAATCGTAGGTATTCTGGAGCGGTGTGGGGAGCGAACCAGTTAAGAGAACCGAGACGAAACATGGCAAGTCATCGGTTCTCTTTCTGATCCTATCTCTATCCCATTTCTAGAATTCTGGCTCTAGAATTATTAAGAATTTTTAATTTCTGTTACCAACTGGGACAGCGATCGCCCTAGGTTTTTAAAAACTTGCGTCCAATTTTGGGGTTGGGTTTGACGGAATAAACGCATGGTTGGGTACCAAGGACTATCAGCGCGATCGAGCATCCAACGCCAATCGGGAGCATAACATAAAACTGCCCAGATCGGCTTTCCTAAAGCACCTGTCAAATGAGCAACAGAAGTATCAATACTAATGACTAAATCCAATTGTAAAATTAGTTTTGCCGTTGCTTCATAATCCGTTAATTGAGGACTGAGATCGAGGACAGTAATTTCTGGAGGAAGTTTTGCTAAATCTGGCGATCGCGTTCCTTTTTGCAGACTATAAAAAGCGACACCTTCAGTTTGCAAAACTGGCAGAAAATCTTCTAACTGACAGGATCGATTGCGATCGTTTTTATGAGTGGGACTTCCCGACCAAACTATGCCGACTTTTAACGGAAGGGACGTTTCATTCATTTTCCCCTGTAGGGACGTTTCAGGCAATATTCCTACAGGATGGGATAATAGTTTTCCTTCATTTTCCCATTCTTTTTGTCCTAAATAGGGAACGCGATCGGGAATATTTTTTAAACTTGTTCCTAATAAATGAGGAAGACTCATCAAGGGTGCATAAACTTGAAACTCCAAGAGAGGAATATCACCAGGAGGTAAAATTTTACTAATACCTTCGACGGTTTCAAATAAAGGAATCAGATCGGGAATACAAACTAAAATAATCCCTCGACAACGTTGTGCCAAAAAAGGAATATAACGGATAAATTGAATTGCATCTCCCGATCCTTGTTCAGTATGAATGAGAATTGTTTTATTGCTGATATCGCTACCATCCCATCGAGGATGCGGACAAGCAAAAGGCGTAAATTCATCGGTTTGCCAGCGCCATTCGCACTCTTTCCAGCCTCGAGAAAATTGCCCAGCTTGCAGTAAAGTCATGCCTAAATTAAAATGAGCAGTTGCAAAATTTGGCTTTAATTGAATTGCCTTTTCATAGTTAAAAATAGCGCGATCGAGTTGTTTTTGATTGTGAGCAATAATCCCTAAATTATTATAGGCTTCTGCATTATTCGGTTGTGCTTCAATAACGCGATTCAAGTAAAATTCTGCCTGTTGCCATTTCTCTTGTTCTCGATAAATCACCCCCAAATTATATCGCGCGGCTACATAATCGGGCTTTAATTCTAAACATTGTTGAAAATAAGTAATCGCTTCTTCTAATTTACCTCGATTGTAGCGATCGCAGCCCAATTGAAAATACTCCTCGGGTTTATTATCTGGGCGATCGCTCTTTCCATTCATTGCTGGAGAAGGTTTTATTTTAGAAATAGTTAGCGCAGGATGAACAACTTCTTGTAATGCCTCATCGGGTAAAATATAAGAGGAAGCCAGTAATTTTTCATCCCAATCCACGATATCTGGAAAAAGAATTCCAGGTAATATTTGCACGGCAAAAATCTCTTGTACCGCATCTTCAAAGCGCAGGAAAGCCACAATTTCCCCAGTATCGATATTCACCATCCAAACCCCGCAAATGCGCTCTTTTAGGCTTTCTGTAATGGGAATGCCGCTAAATACTGCTGTTTCTCTCACTTGAGATAGTCCGATAAATGCCCAGCGCCCGATAAAATCAATCCCTCGCGTAAACCCTGGCAGGGTGGCGATCGCCGTTACTTTCCCCGTCGTCGGATCGACAGTTGAAAGATTGCCTTTCCCCGACTCCAACACCCAGAGGCGATTATCGTACCAACGGGGAGAATGGGGCATCGATAAGCCCCGACAGATGATCTCATTGCTTTCCACATCCATGAGAATGCCCCCCGATGCCTTGTTTTGCCGCCATCCTTCCAAGGTGTCGGTTTCTCCCAAAGCCGTTACATATTTAGCGCGATCGCCAACAACTGCCAAACCATTCAAATGACAGCGATCTTCAAGGGCATAAGCACTCACAAAAGGCGGTCGCCAACGCGGGACAAAACTACTGATCTTATCCAAAGTACACAAACAAGAGAAACGAGTATTAATAAACCAAAGTTCGTTTTTAATGTACGCCATCTCGTGAATATCGATATCTCCTGTAATGTGAGTGCGGCGAGGGAGATAGCAAGCATCATGTTTGCCAGGAGGATCGAGCTTTTGGGCGACAGCAGGGGCGTTGCGGAGTTCCCAAATTTGCACCTCACTGCCGATCGCCAACTTTTCGCGATCGCCTGCCAACCCCATCGGCTTTTTAAAGATACGAAAGTGAGTATTGAGGGTATTTCCATCCGCCCGAACCAGAATTAACTTTCCCGCTTGATAAGTAGAAATCGCTAAAGAAATGCCCAATTGTTTGAGGATATCGGGAAAATTGGTCGTGTGGACGCTACGAAGGGGTTCTGCTGGGTTCATAGATTAGAGGCGATCGCGTTCTATTAATGCTGTAAAATAACACAAAATCATTCTCAAATTCAAACGATGAACAATGCGATCGCGGCAGAAGAGTTAAAAGAATATTTGTTTACAAAAATAATTCCCTTCCTCTGTTTAGTTCCTTCCGAAAGTAAACTGCGCCAAATTCTCGATTTAGCCTTATCCGTTGAAGTTGACCAATTTCCTCAAGATCTAGCAGGCAACGATTTTGACTTAAAAGCATTATTGCGCTGCATTTTTGCCGATCGCAAGGTGAGTATCAGAGAATTAAATTCCATTGCAGAATTGTTTGGCTTGCGAGAAGAAGAACAGCGATACGTCAAAGATGTATTAACAAAAGAATTTAAACAGGGAGAGGGGGAACTCTTAAAAACTCTTGATAATTTATTATCCGTGGTGGATGAAGAAATTACCCAAGACTTAGAAATTATTGCAGGAAAATCAAAGAAAGATTTGAGTTAATAATACGGAAAATCTCCCTCCAAAGCCCGAGGATGGAGGGAGATAAAAAGCAAATGCTTTGCTTTATTTTTCTATTGACAAACGATCGCGAACTTCAAAGGCATTTGCCCAGGATCGTTCAATCGCACCTCAAGTAAATATTGCTGTCCTGCTTGCCAGTCCGACAATTCAACGGTCAAATACCCTGCATAAGTTCGTTGTGCCGTAATCGATTCGCGATCGGCTTGTAAGGTTAAACTGCCCCCTTTGGGTAACTGCACCCTGACGCGCAGGGGGGTAAAACTGAATAAATCTTCGCGATCGCGAGATTCTGGATCGTAATCCACCAAAAATCTGACCGTCCCCCCCGTGGTTTCCCAAAGTCTTTCGATGCGAGGTTGGCTAGGAGAAAGGGTAATGGACAAAGTGGCTAAAATTTCCTTCGCCACTAATAGCGAAATCGCCACCTGTTGTACCAAACTCGCCTCTTCATAAGCTCCAGGCAAAACTGCCGCTAATCTTTGCCGTTGCTCTGGGTCAGACAAGCGACTGGGGGTCAAACTAGGAGAGAGGAGAAGGTTTCCCAGCATATTATCGAGTTTGCGGGCATATTCAGGAAACAAAGCCTTGACCGCTTTGACCATTTTTGCATTCTGGGGGCGAATTAACCCCATGGCCTCGGTACAAGTATCGAGAAGGATCGAGAGGACGCGATCGGGTAAGGGAACAGGGATCAGCCCAGCAACTTGAGGAAGCCACAACTGACGCGAAGGCAACATTATCGCCGTCGTTTCGTCCACATACTCAGAATCGTATTCTGTCAGTTCCGTTTCCCAGGGGAATAGAGGGGGGTTGCGCTCGATTTTCTCCTGTAATTTGCGCTGCAACAGCGCTTGAAATCGTTTCTGCACGATGGATTTTCCCATAGTGAAAGATTGAGAGGTTTCTGTAGGTTCATCAAAAGCGGAAGATGCTAAATTTATTTCTTCTTCCTCCCAGTCCAAGGGATCTAGCATTTCAAGCTCCAATTCCCCCATTGAGTTTTCACTCTGGGAAAATTGGAATTCCTCCCTTGTCTCCGAGGAGGAGAGATATTCAGATTCTGGTTTGAGCCAACTGAGAAATTGACTGTATAAAGAATCCCAGTTTTGATTCATTTCATTATTCATCGACCGATGCCCCCGATCAGGATAGAGAATGATTACGAATTTCCCAAGCAAGTTTGAGTACTTTATACCACTGCTTTTGGGTTTGTTTTGGCGTTAAAGAAACTTCGATGGCGATCGCCGAAATCGCCATCTCTTCACGCTGGAGTTGCAGGATTTGATTTTGCTGGGGAGTCAATTGATTTTGCAAGGATTGCCATTCTTGAGGGGTCAAGCCCAAATTGCGATCTAAATCAGCTTCTAGCCACTGATGGACGAGTTTCCAGCGATCGAGGAAGGTAAATCGAATTAGGTGATATTTAAAACGCTGTTGCAGATAGTCCCGTTTTTGAGAGTTGATTTCTAAAAGATGTTCAATTTCACCGGCTGTCAGGTCTTCCAAACGGAGAATAAAATAATCGGCACAATCTTGTTGCTTGCGGCTTTCGAGATAGTTAATGACTTCTTCAACAATGGTATCGTACAGGTTGGTATCGGGCAGGTTATTGGCTGTACTGACGAGGAGAGAGCGAAGTTGCTGCATGATGGGATCTCGGCGATCTCCCGCTTCAAAAGAGTTCCCTTCGGCAACACTATCTATATCAACGAAGATTTCAGGAGGGTTGTCTTGGGCAAAAGTCCACGCTCGCAGTATTATCAATTGTTGGGAACGATGACTGGGTAAAGGAATGCGCCGTCTGGCATAGCGCTGGCAAAAGGCCAAGTATTCTGACAATTCCAGGAGCGATCGCGGAGAATAAGTTAGAGAAAGTTTCGCCTCTTTACGAAAGTTATTCAGTGCTTCAACGTAAAATCCTTGCAGAAAGTCGTCAACCCGATCGAGACGAGCTTGACGGGTATTTGAACCATAGGATGAGAAAATATGGTTATAGACAATTCTAGTGAGGAGGGTGTGCAGTTTTACTTTTCCTTGATGGGAGCCGAGTTTAAAATAGTAGAGACATTGTTGCAGGCGTTTATTGGCCAACTCTTTGGCCTCATTTTCAATTTCTGCCGAGGCTTGAATGCGCTGGCTGCGATCGCAAATGCGCTGAACTTCATCGGTGATGCGCGTGGCAACATTTCGGCATTGACTTTCAGATGCCCTCGTGTGTTGCTGGAGTTGAGTCAATAGATGCTGAAAAACTATCCCCACGTTCCTAGTAGAGTCCCTTACCCAATTGTGAGTTCTCTAGAGAATATTGTCAAGGTTAGCACGGACGCAATCAAAAGCTAAACTCGAGATAAGCTGGAATTTCTGACCTTATTGCCTAATTGTAGAAAAATGGATATTGAAGGACAATTACAAATCTTAATCGAGCGATCGCCGGATGATGGGATGACGGTACAGATTATTGAAAATGCGGTGGTCCCCACTTTAAGGGCGTTTTCCGAGCAGTTAAAGCAGTTGGAATATTATGTTATACAAACATTAGAGCAGGGTTGGGTGTTGACCACTTTGAGCAATCGCGCTCGTGCGGGGGTGGAAAAGAAGGTAATTTATGGGTTTGTTTCTCTCAAAGATGCGTCCAATTTTCAAGATACTTCCGATCCCAATTTGGTCGCGATCGCCCTTCCTGTCACTCATATTTTATTTCAATTATTCGCCCTCAAGGAGGTTGATAGTATTGTTTTTATGGAAACTCCTGGGAATTTATCAGCAGGAAAGGAGGTGCGGCGATCGGATTTACAGAAGTTAGTGGAAGTACAATGGCAAGATTGGCAGAAGTCTTCTCAACCTAAATCTCGCCCTATTCCACCGGATTTAGCGTAGTTAATAGTTGATAGTTGATAATTGATAGTTGATAGCGCATATTGCCTGCTTCGAGGGTTTCTCAAGGTTAGGTTTGTTGTCGTGTTGAGGGTTTTATGGAGGGTATGAAAACGAAACTTTTTTTAGGATTTTTGGCGTTTGTGGCTGTTTGGGTTTCATCGGCGATCGCGTTGGCGATCGCTCATACTGATATTGGTGTCTCTCTGTACGCAAATTCGGAAATGTCTTTATTTTTAGGAGGGATTATTTATTTGCTTGTTTTTGAAGTATTAATCTGGGGCATCCAAAAGACAATCCCAGGAGAGAATCGATTTTTACAGTGGTTTTGGTTAATTCCTATTCTGCTTTGGAGTCCTATTCATTTATGGTTACTGCTTCTTTTTTCTTCTTATTAAATGATTAATCATCTTTTCTTTAAAAAAACTTGGTTTCGGCATTTAGTATTGATTAGCGCGATCGCGCTCCTTTTCACACTTCCTTCTCTATTTTATGGTGTTTTTGATGCTCACGATGTTAAAGTGCATCTCCTGTGGTCAAATAGTTTTGCGGAACAGTTTTGGCAGGGAGACTTGTATCCCCGTTGGTTATTTAATGCTAATTTTGGTTTAGGAAGTCCGAGTTTTTTCTTTTATCCACCTTTTCCCTACTATATTTCTAGTTTATTCCATCCTGTATTTTTTAGCGACTCTTCTGGCTGGATGGCTTTGGCTGCTTCCTGTTGTTTAGCACTAATACTATCGGGAACTACTGCTTATTTTTGGCTCAGAGAAATTGCCAAAGAATATGCTGCTTTAATGGGGGCGATCGCCTACATGATTTTGCCCTATCATCTCACTATAAATTTATATCTCCGTTTTGCTTATGCAGAATATTGGGCGTTTGTTTGGCTACCTGCAATCTTATATTTCACAGTTCGCTTTATTAAGGGATCGAAGTTAAGTTTAATTGGCATAATTTTGAGCTATTTTCTGTTATCTATAACACATTTATTAACCTTTATTATTTTTGCTTTTGTTCCTGTTCTTTATGCAATTTTTTCAGCGAAAGAAAGAATAAAAATGGCGTTATTGGTATTTTTATCACTCATTGTGGGATTGGGTTTATCGGCATTTTACTGGGTTTCAGCAATAACCATGCAAGAGAATATTTCTACACATTTTCTCTGGAAAGAAGAGGGATTTCTCTATCAGAATAACTTTTTGTTCCTGCTTGAACAATTCCCAGATCGCGCTCATTTTTGGAATTATTTAGAATTACTGACTTTATTTATAGGGGCGATCGCCATTATTTCTTGCTTATCGATCCAATATCAAAATAGTAGCAAAAACAAACAAGAAATTATTTATTGGATTTCTATTTCTTTCGCTTCAATCTTGATGATGACACCCTTCAGTCAATTCATTTGGGAGAAAGTGACAACTTTACAAAAAATCCAGTTTCCTTGGCGGTTTCATTCTTTATTAACTTTAAGTATTTCTGCGGCGATCGCCTTGGTTTTCTCTTCCTTAGAATTAGACTCATTAAGAAATATTAGGAAAGCCGCGATCGCGTTAATTTTATTCTCGATTAGTATGTCATCATGGATATCTTATTTAATGTACCCGACGCGAGATTCGGCTTTTTTGATGGCACGAGTTTTTCTCTTTTTTTCCTTGGCATTATTGCCCATATTTGCTTCACTATCAATCGTAAAATCTCAATTAGAAAATCAGCAAACTTTGTTGGCGATCGCCCTCTCCATGATGGCGATCGCGATCTGTTTAAATGGGGGATGGGCAATACAAAATAAATTTGCTTTAGGATTAGTTTTTAACGACAATATTCACAAACCCAGTCGCGTATCAGAAGTCTTAAAATTAAAGCGAGAACCTCCCGAATATCGCCCAAAATGGTTTGCCGAGGAGATATGGTGGTCGGACAAAGAAATGCAAAAATTAAGTGCAAGTATTGATGGTGCCGATATTGTTTCTGGCCAAGGAAAAATTTCCGTCAAACAATGGAAACCCAGAAATATTATCCTAGAAACGAATGCAACGACCAAGGTATTTGTAACAGTCCGACAATTCTACTATCCAACATGGAATGCAGAAATTATGGGAACTCATCAATCCCTTTTTGTCTATCCCGATCGCGGACTTTTAGGAATTTTAATCCCCGAAGGCAAGCATCGCATATCTGTTAAACTCATAGTCGGTCTGGAGGAACGCTTAGGACAAATCATGAGTATCGTTAGTATTGTTGCCATAATTCTCGTAGGGGTTTGGTCTCCAAACCCCTATTGACTTATTATCAAACCCCTATTGACTTGTTATTGTTTTAAGATATGCGGAACGCGAGACTTGAACTCGCACAGGATTATCTCCCACTAGAACCTGAATCTAGCGCGTCTACCAATTCCGCCAGTTCCGCAGGTTATATGCAACTAAGTATTATGCCACAAATATTACGATTTTTCAAGATTACCCCGATCGCCCGTAATAATTGGGAAAAAGAATAAACAAGGAAAGAATTTTTTAGACGATCGCAGAAAAATAAGATCGAACATACCATTTTTGTGCTAAATCGTCGCCTTCTTTCAGGAATTGCTGACAAGATGACCCATTTAAGCTGGCAATTGTCAATCTTTTTGGTAATATCAAAACAAAAAAATTGCAAAACTTCGCAAAACTTGAACTAATTGTGGAAAACAGAGCGATCGATACCTCTTTAAGCCAAACCAAAACCAAATCCTCCGGGGATGAAGTACAGGAAGCCCTTCGCATTTGGGGCAGAAGACCCCTAAGCGGGAATGTTCGCATTAGTGGCGCAAAAAACTCTGCTCTCGTCCTGATGGCAGGCGCATTACTATGTCCGGAACAGTGTCGGCTCAGAAATGTTCCTGCTCTGGCGGACATCAACAGAATGGGGCAGGTTTTAGAAGCCCTCGGGGTGAAGTTGCAACGACAGGGAGATGCCCTTGATATCGATGCCAGCAATCTCACCACCTCTAAAGCCCCCTACGAACTGGTTTCTCAGTTACGAGCCAGTTTTTTTGTCATTGGTTCTTTGGTGGCGCGGTTGGGATCTGCACGAGTGCCTTTACCTGGAGGTTGCGCGATCGGGGCGCGACCCGTGGATCTCCACGTCCGGGGCTTACAAGCATTAGGTGCGGAAGTTCGCATCGAACACGGGATCGTCTATGCCGATATCAAAGGCAGTGGCGGTAAATTAAAAGGCGCAAAAATCTATCTCGACTATCCTAGCGTAGGCGCGACAGAAACCCTGATGATGGCTGCTACCCTAGCCGAGGGGGAAACCATCATCGAGAACGCCGCCCAGGAGCCGGAGGTTGCGGATCTGGCTAACTTCTGTCGGGCAATGGGAGCGAAGATTCGCGGTGCGGGAACCAATACGATTATTATCGTGGGGGTACCGAGGCTACATACGACGGATTATTCCATCATTCCCGATCGCATTGAAACCGGAACATTTTTGGTTGCCGGGGCAATTACAGGGTCGGAAATCTCGCTCTCTCCCGTCATTCCCGAGCATTTAACCCCAGTCATTGCCAAGTTAAGGGAAATCGGGTCGGAGATTATCTTTGAAGAACCCAATCGTCTGCGAATTATACCAGGAGAACTGCGAGCAACGGATATTGCGACTCTTCCCTATCCCGGTTTTCCCACGGATATGCAGGCTCAATTTATGACCTTGTTGAGCTTGAGTGAGGGCAATAGCGTTGTCTCAGAAACCGTGTTTGAAAACCGTATGGGTCACGTACCCGAGTTGGTTCGCATGGGGGCAGATATTCGCATTAAGGGGGAAAATGCCATTATTCGCGGCGTTCCCCTGCTCTCGGGGGCTCCCATCTCGGGGACAGATTTGCGAGCCTCTGCTGCCCTAGTTTTGGCGGGTTTGGCGGCGGATGGGGAAACCCTGGTCAAAGGACTGCATCATCTCGATCGCGGTTACGAAGATTTGGAAGGGAAACTCCTCAAATTGGGTGCAAAAGTGGAACGAGTAACGGGAAATTGGTAATAAACGTTATTTACCAATACAAAAGCGACTGAAAATCCGCTCTAATACGGATTCGGTGACATCTTCTCCGGTAATTTCTCCCAGGGTGCGAATGGCATCCCGTAGGTCGATGGTCCAAAAGTCCAGGGGAAGATTCTGTTCAATCGTGTTTTGAACGCATTCTAGGGCGGTTTTAACTCGGGTTAAAGCCGCCTCTTGTCGTTGGTTGATGGCTAGATCGAGGTTCGCGGCGGTTAAATTTTCGCTTTTGATGGTTTCGAGAATGGCAGTTTCTAGGCGATCGAGTCCCCGATCGCCGATGGCGCAAGTAGGGGCAGTACGCTCGATTTCCGGGGGATAGGTGACGCGATCGGGGGGGGCGAGGTCGATTTTGTTGATAATCAGGATCAGAGGGCGATGCTTGACTAAGGCGTAAATCTCGGCCTCGGCATCGGTCCAACCCTGGCGGGCATCGAGGGTGAGAAGGACGAGATCCGCTTCTCGGGCGGCTTTTTGCGATCGCGCAACGCCGATTTTCTCGACAGTATCCTCGGTTGCGCGAATGCCCGCAGTATCTAAAACCTGCACGGGGATGCCCCCAACAATGAGATTGGATTCCACCACATCCCGCGTTGTACCGGGAAGATCCGTGACAATGGCGCGATCGCTGCGACTCCAAGCGTTGAGTAAGCTGGATTTTCCTACATTAGGCGCACCGACGATGGCGACTTTTAAGCCACTGCGAAGGAGTTGCCCGCGATCGGCTGTGGCGAGAATATGTTTAACTTCTGTTTGCACAAGTTGCAGGCGATCGCGAATTTCTGTTTCATTTAAAGGCGGTAAATCGTCCTCAAAGTCGATTCTCGCTTCTACTTCTGCGAGAATATCCAAACAATTGTGCCGCAATTGGCGAATCGGAGTCGCTAATTTTCCCTGTAACCCTGCGAGGGCAATTTGGGCAGCTTGGGGCGATCGCGCCCCCACCAGATCCGCAACGCTTTCCGCTTGAGTGAGGTCAATACGACCGTTAAAAAAGGCACGCAGGGTAAATTCTCCCGGTTGTGCTAACCTCGCCCCGCATTCAAGGCAGAGTTGCAAGACTTGCTGTACGGGAATCATGCCCCCGTGACAGTGGAATTCTACGACATCTTCGCGGGTGAAAGATCGCGGTGCCAACATGATTAACAGCAGTGCTTCGTCAATCTGTTTCCCGGTTTGCGGGTGGCAGATCCCACCGTAGAGAATGCGATGACTCTGCCATTGTTGCTTGCCTGGGGCGTAAAAAATCTCTTGGGCAATTTCTAACGCTTGTGCGCCGGATAATCTCACAATGCCAATACTACCTTGTTCGGGAACAACCGCCGTGGCGATCGCGGCGATCGTTTCTCCTTGGGTTGGTGAATCCGGCATTTCTTTTCCCCAGAATCATGTCTTTTATGGCATTATAATAACAAACTAGGAAAGTTATGAACGGCAATATTTTATGTCTGAATCAAGTACATTATTACAAAACAAATTTTTACAACCCCCTCAGCAAAGTCTTTATCGTGCGGTAATTTTTCCCTATCAAGGCAGGTTGCTAGGCATTGTTCTACTGAGTATTATCGATCTCTTCGTTCTTTACGGACCTCCGAGAACTTTTCTCAAGGGACAAAGATTTTTCTGGGATCTTCCTTTGAGTTTACTGATTTGTGCCGGTTTAATTTGGGTGGGATCGAAACTCTTCGCCCGATTTTTTGAAAATTATCTGGTCGGTTCTGTTGCCAAAAGCAATCGTAAATTAAATTCAGGACTTTTAATCGCGCTTAAATTCATAGTCAATTCAGCGATTGTTTTGGTTGTTATTATTGCCTTTGCCCAAACCCATCGAATTAATATTTTTGGCTTATTGGCTAGTTTGGGCGTTGGTGGATTAGCGGTTGCTTTTGCTGCTCAGAAAACCTTAGAACAAATTTTAGGAGGTATTGTCTTATTAGTCGATCGCCCTTTTGTTGTTGATGATTATATTGGACTTCCCGATGGTTTATTCGGACGAGTTGAATCTCTTGGCTTGCGTTCTACGAAAATCAGAACATCAGGCAAAGGCACAATTGTTATTATTCCCAATAACCGTTTAACCCAAGTTAATATTGAAAATTTTACAGAAGCACAAAAAATAATTTCTCTGCTTCACTTGGCGTTTGAACAAGTTATTCCCGAACGGGAAAAAGCACTGATCGAACAAGTTATTATAGAAAGCACTCGGGATATTCTCGGCATCGATCCTCGCAGTACGAGAGTCACTTTTAAGGATGCAGGAGAAAACGAAGAGTCTCGCAAAACAGAAGCACAAATCGCCTTTTTTATTCTCGGTTCTGGACAAGTTTCTATTGACTTTCGCCGTCAGTTACTCGATATTGCTTGTCAAAATATTAGGCGACAGTTAAATGATTATAAAGTCGTTTTTGAAATTGAAGACAAAACGATTGAAATTGAATCTCCGATCACGATTTAAACAAGTTTTATGGACATTTTAGTTATTCTACAAGATTGGTTTCAATTTGACGAAGAAACACAAAAATTTCTGCTCCAACTCGGTATTCAGTTGGGAATTTTTCTTATTTTTGTTCTTTTGTCAATCCTCGTCGGACGTTATACTCCTTCTTTTACAACTGCGATCGTGCGACGAGTTTCACCGCAGCAAGTGGCGGATATTTATCAAAACCTCATTGTTCCGATTGAAGACCTTTTAAGAATGGCAGGAACTTTTATTTTAATATCAGTCTCTGCTGAATTGTTACAAGACTACCGGGGACTTTACAATTTTTTACAGTTTTTCTTCGATTTAGCAACCATTGCCAGTATTGCCTGGCTAGTCTCTCGCCTATTTCGGCAATTTATACTGATTTATGGCATTAATATCGTCCGTCAAATTGGTTTGGAAGTCGATGAATTACTCCTGGTTGTTGAAACTATTGCTAATGCTTTCATTGGTTTTTTTGCAGTGGTTGCTTTTGCTCAAAGCCAAAATGTAAACTTATTTGGATTATTGGCAGGTTTAGGTATTGGAGGTATCGCGATCGCCTTTGCTGCTCAAAAAACCCTCGAACAATTACTAGGTACGATTGTTATTTATTTAGATCGTCCTTATTCTCCTGGAGAATACATTCGCGTCAATTTGAATATTCAAGCACCAGATGTTTTTGGACGCATTGAATCCATTGGTTTGCGATCGACAAAAATGCGTTTACCTGCAAAAAATACCTTACTGATTATTCCCAATTCTATTATGGCCAATAAGGATATTGAGAACATCAGCCGAGGTAAAAAAGTTATGGTTTTACTCTATCTGGATTTCCCAAAAATATTAGATGAACGGGAACAAGCCCTTGTCGAACAAGTCGTGAAAGACAGTACAAATACTTTATTTGGTATCGATCCTGGAAGCACAAGAATTAATGTTTTTAAACCTGAAGATAAGCAAGGAACTCGAGCGAGAGTTAGCTTTTTTATTCTCGGATCGTATCAGGATTCTCTCGATTTACGCAAGCGCTTGCTGGAAATTGCCAATGAGAAAATTTCTAAGGAGTTAGCAGAACAGAAAATTGCTTTTATAATACAAGAACCAAGCATTTATGTTGAATCTCCCGTAACCATTTAATCAGGATCGAAACAAGCACTATGGAACCCTTGAGTCCATCTTCGAGTCCATCTTCACCTCGTCAGCGTCGAAAATCTCAATCTAGGTGGAAGCGATCGCTGAGATATTATTATTTGCGCTTTTTGCGGTTGGAAGGAAATCCCAAGGCGATCGCCAGAGGTGTTTCTGTGGGAATGTTTGCCGGATTTTTCCCTTTGTTTGGATTGCAAACCATTATCGGTTTAATTCTTGCTGCCTTTTTTCGCGGTAATAAGTTAGCTGCTGCCGCCGCAACTTGGGTGAGCAACCCTTTCACTTACGTGCCAATTTATACGTTTAATTTTGCTGTGGGACGTTGGTTATTAGGGGGGAAAAATATTGCTTTAGAAACGATTGATTGGAATTCTCCCGAAATGTTAGCGGTGGGATCGGATTTTGCCTTACGTTTATTTTTTGGCTGTTTTGTAGTGGGTTTAATTGCAGCTATTTTGGGCTATTTTCTCAGTTTGGCTTTTATTGAACGCTATCGTCAAACTCGGCGATCGCAGAAGTCTTAAAACCTCCTGGATGGGATCTAAAAAAGGCGATCGCACTCTTTCTCAAAACATTAAGAAAGAGTGCGATCGCGGAGTATCTGGGAACGAGAATGACCTGCTTTTTAGACTAGGAAATCTCGAAATTAAGGGGAAACTACATCAATCCGAAAAGATGGAGAACACCTTGTCCCGTAATGAGTTCGACGGCGATCGCTGCTGCAAAACCAATCATAGCAAGGCGACCATTCAGATTCTCAGCTTTATCAGTGAAACCAAATTTAGAGGTGGAGTTTTCTTGAGCGTTCATAAGTTTCCTAGATAGAGAAAAAGATAATAATTGTGGCTTTTGTCAAGCCGAATAGATTCAATGTAACAAAAATTTACAAAAAAAGCAAGGTAACAGCA
>NZ_JAYGHV010000392.1:0-29475 GCF_034932145.1 Spirulina sp. 06S082
AATCTGCTCTAATTTCATCCTCGATCGCCTTCAACTGCCCCAAAATCACCTTGAGTAATTTGTATTTCATCTCAAAACCTCCTCAACTATATTCAAACCCCCTTCTTGTTGTTCAGATCGCCCCAGAAACTCATCCAACAAGCCAAAAAAGCGATGGAATCCCGATCGCTCATCCGCACAAGATAACATAATCAACTTTGCCCAACTGGCTGCGCTTTGTACCCCAAAATGCTCCTGCAACCAAGGCTGAAACCCATCAAAAAATAGTAACTCATCCTCATCTAATTCTACCCCCATTTGCGACCTTGCAAACTCATAACCATTCAAAAACATAAACAGATCGCTCACTGAAGGACGACCTAAAAACATCCCCGGCGCTTCCTGTATTTGCTGAAGCACTGTATATAAATTAGACATGATTCAATCTCCCAAAGAATCCAACTCATCTATAATAAACTGGCCGCTGCGACAACTAAAATCCGCCAGCCAATCATCTCGGGTTAAACCCTCCCCTGATAAATTATCAAAAATCAAATCAAACACCGCTACCCCATAATGCGTTCCATTTTCTGTAATTGTATCATTCATTCCATACCGTTGACTAACAATAAAATAATCACTTCTTCGCTTCGTCTTCAACCTAACGATCTTATAAGGAATCTTCTGTGTTTTCAACCAATTACAAACCGCAATAGCACAGCGATCGCACTCCATCACCGGATAATTTACAGTAATCTTTTTAACTTCTTGCCAAACAAAATGTTTATTTATCAATAATTTTTTGAACCTTATCCCATCAACCAAGAATCTTTAATGTTATGGAAATTAAGTCAATCAAACAGCATCCCCTCCAACTCATCCAAATCAGCCCGAATCTCATCCTCGATCGCCTTCAACTGCCCCAAAATCACCCTCGGCGGCTCATATTCCACCTCCTCATATTCAATCTCCTTATAGCGATTAATCGAGAGATCGTAAGCATTCCCCACAATCTCCTCCTTGGGTACAAAAAACGCCTTATCCTTGCGATCGGTATCCTTCAGCAGATCCCTCCCCTCCCACCGTCGCAAAATATCGGGAATATCATTCTCCTCCACCACTTGCCGCTTATCATCCAACGACAACCCATCCGCCTGCATATCATAAAACCAAACCGCATCAGTCCCCCCCGCCCCCGTCTTCGTAAACATGACGATCGCCGTCGAAACCCCCGCATAAGGCTTAAACACCCCCGAAGGCATCGAGATCACCCCATCCAACTTATGATCCTCCACCAACACCCGCCGCAAAGTCTTATGCGCCTTAGAAGACCCAAAAAGCACCCCATCCGGCACGATCGCCGCACACCGTCCCCCCTTCTTCAGCAACCGCAAAAACAACACCCCAAAAAGCAATTCTGTCTTCTTCGTATTGATAACCTTCTTCAGATCCGCCGCAATATTCTCACTATCTAGGGAACCCTTAAACGGGGGATTTGCCAAAATCAAAGTAAACGCCTCTTCCACCTCCCCATGATCCTCCGAAAGAGAATCCCGCGCCTCGATCTTCGGATCCTCAATACCGTGCAGCATCATGTTCATACTACCGATCCGCAGCATCGTCGAATCAAAATCAAACCCGTGAAACATCCCCGAATTAAAATGATCCCTATTCCCTGGGGCATTTAAAACCAGATTTCCCTCACTATCCTTCTTCCTCCGCAAATATTCCGACACCGCCACCAAAAAGCCCCCGGTTCCGCAGGCCGGATCGCAAACAATTTCCCGCGCATTGGGTGCCATCAAATCCACCATCATCTTGATAATGTGCCTGGGGGTGCGAAACTGTCCATTAGTTCCCGCCGTGGTCAACTTCGAGAGCATATACTCATATAAATCCCCCTTCGTATCGCGATCCTCCATCGGAATCTCATCGATCTGCTGTACCACATTCGACAACAAAGACGCATTCGCAATTAAAAACGTCGCATCCTTCATGTGGACAGCATAAGCGCCCCCTTCCTTCCCCATACTCTTAATAAACGGGAATGCCTCATCCCGCACGATCGCCAGCAGATCCGCCGCATTCTGATTCTTAAATTTCGACCAGCGACAATTTTGCTGTTCCGAGGAAAAAATCGGCTTTTTAACCGCCCCTCCCAACCGTTGCGCCTTCTTTTCCTTCGCCAGTTCCAACTCATCAAGGCGCTTGATAAACAGCAAATAAGAAACCTGCTCAATCACCGAAAGCGGGTTACTGGTACCATTACTCCAAAAAGTATCCCAAAGTTTATCAACCTTCGATTTTAATTCTCCTGCGATCATCTGTTGTGAGTCCTTAAATGCGTGTTAACCAGCCAGAATAGCACAGCGATCGAATAATTCCGGTGTCGCCAAACATCTCGCCCTATCGTGAATCAAAACCCCTTCAGCACCCTCTGGCAGCCCCTGCAAGCCATTGTAAACCGACTCTTGACGAGTAACCCCCCCTTCAATCAACTCCACGGGTTTAGAGAGATTAGCCTCCCTTAAAATCTCCCGAAATGCCTTAAAATCATAAGACTGTCCCATGATGCCAATCCAAGTGATTCTCTCGGATGCCTCCGCCGCCCGTAACGTCCACGTCAGTAAAGGCCGCTTCAACAGGGTCAAGAGGAGCTTATTGCGATCGCCTCCCATGCGTTTTCCTAAACCAGCAGCAGGGATGAGTAAGTGCATAAGCAAGTTGAATCTTTCCAAAATAAATCCATCTGGCTCTCATCTTCCCTTAAAATTGGCCTTGATTAACTCAAATTCCGTGAATTGAGATGCGAATATTAGCCCTCGTCCCCGGTGGAATTGGCGATCAGATTCTCTTTTTCCCAACTCTGACCACCCTCAAACAGCAATATCCCCAAGCATTAATCGATGTTTTGGTGGAACCGCGATCGAAGGGGGCGTACCGCGTTTGCCCTTCGGTGAATGAAGTTCTTCTCTTTGATTATAAGGATCGTAACGGTTTAGCTGACTATCTCAACCTCCTGGGAGTCCTGCGCGATCGCGAATACGAAGCGGCGATCGCCCTCGGGCAACAATGGACCGTCGGGTTACTCCTCTGGCTGGAAGGAATTCCCGATCGCATTGGTTACAACATGAAAAAGGGATGCTTTTTTACCAATACCGTCCCCTTAAAACAAGAGCAATATGCCGCCGAGATGTATCACGATCTCCTCGATGGTTTACATATTGCGGCTTCCTGTCCTCCCGTCGGTGTTACTGTTCTCAAAGAGGATATTGATTGGGCGGAAGTGGAACAAAATAACCTGGATGTGAAGGAAAGCGGTTATATTCTCCTTCACGGTGGCTCAAGTAAATTGGCACTCAGTAAGGGAATTGACAAAATTTATCCCGTCAAAAGCTGGTTGCAAATTGTCGAAAATATCCGCCAAAAACAGCCGAATTTACCCATTGTCTTGCTCAAAGGTCCTGAAGATGAGGAATTTATCGCGCAAATGCTGGAAGGCGATCGCGAATTGAAAACCGTCTCACCTCCAGATATTGGTAAACTCGCCGCACTTATCGCCGGGGCCAATTTGATGCTATGTACCGATAGCGCCCCTATGCACTTGGCGATCGCCGTGGGAACCTATACTATTGCCCTATTCGGACCAACGGAAGCGAAGAAACTCCTTCCTCCCGGTAGCGAAAAATGTATCGGCATTCAGTCTCCTTCCAAGGCGATCGCCGATATTGCCCCAGTTACCGTTATTGAGCAAATTTGGCGTGAGTAAACCGGCAGTATTTTTAGATCGAGATGGAGTCCTCAACAAAGAAGTGGGTTACATCCACAAGGTTGAGGACTTGGTACTCATTGAGGGGGTGGCAAAAGCCGTGCGCCGTCTCAATGATGCGGGCTGGTTTTGCTGTATGGTTTCTAACCAAGCAGGTCCCGCGCGGGGTTACTTTCCCGTTACTCACATTGAGGCGCTACACCATCGCCTCGTGCATCTTTTAAGCGAGGAAGCAGGGGCGAAACTAGATGCTCTCTATTATTGTCCCTATCTTGCCCCTCCCGCCGGGGGAGTCGATGCCAAATACGCTTGCTGGAGTACGTGGCGCAAACCCAATACGGGGATGTTAGTGGCGGCGGCATGGGAACACGATCTCGATATCTCTCGCAGTTTTATGGTGGGAGATAAAGCAACGGATGTGGATTTAGCGAGAAATGCTGGAGCAAAAGGTATTTTAGTGAAAACTGGCTACGGCAAGGATGTTATTGGAGGAAAATATCAACATCACTCAACTCCTGACTTTACTGCGGCGGACTTAGTGGAGGCTGTAGAGTGGATTTTACAGAAAAGATAAATCTCAAATTGTTTCATCTGTAACTTGTCCAAATTTGATATCCTGGTAGGACGATCGCAATTCCAAATTGGCTGTGAAGAGTTCCGGGATAGCGATAAGGTTCGTCATCGGGTTCTTCTCCTCCCAAAACCAGTCCCCAAGAACCCCACCAGAGATAAAAGCCCGGAATTAGTAGATCCATGCTGTAAGTAATTTTTCGTAAAGTTGGATTCATTTCTAGTTTGTCCTAACAATAGTGGTTTAGCGATCGCGCCAATGAGTGTAAGGCGATCGCGCTAAATTAGAATTAAAATAGCGGGGATCTCGAGAGACTTCTGTGCCTATCCATTCTGGAAGCGCGATCGCCTGATTTTCCTTCTCTAATTCTACTTCAGCCAAAATCAACCCCTGATTTTCTCCGGTAAATTCGTCCACTTCCCAGACTAAATTACCGATCGCGATTCTATAGCGCATTTTCTCAATGAAAGGGCGATCGCACAACTCCTCAAGCATTTCTTCTGCTTCTGAGACGGGAATGGGATATTCAAACTCCTTACGGGAAATTCCCTTAGTTTTCCCCTTAATCGTCAAATAAGCGCGATCGCCTGCAACTCGCACTCGCACCGTACAGTCTGGGGAAGTGGGAAAATAACCTTGGCGATATTGTGTCCCTGTCCCCAGCGATCGCCATTCCTCCCCCTGCACTAAAAATTTACGCTCAATTTCCCGTCCCATTGGTAATTTTCCCGAATATATTACCCTCGATTTTACCCTTAAAATTTGCCGCGATCGCTGACAAATCAGGATCAATTCCAGCAAGTTGTTCAATTTCCCTCCAGTGGGAGAAATTTTCAGTCCGGGTTATGGTAGAGGAAGAACAAAGAAAGAACTTTAAATTCTTCGAGTTCTCTAGGAAGATCAAAAAAAGGAGTCATCATGGGAAAAAACAGTCGTCAGGAGGGATTCGATGATAATGATGTTATTGCGTTTGGTGATGATGCGTTTAAAATCGGCAAATTCAAACAGGCTCTACAAAAATGTTTCGGTTATGATTTTGGCTACGGTTTGCTGGGACTATTAGGCAATCAAGGTATCAAAATTGATAAAACAAATGTGAGTCCGGATGGCGAACAATCCGACTTTCTCAAATGGTTTAATGAGGGAGTCGAGTGCGAAATCCTCAAAACTGATGCCAAAGGTTGGCGCAATGCTAAAGTTAAAATTAAAGTTTCTGTTGAATTTGTGGTCGATGAGTCTCCTCTTTCCTCTCAAGAACAAACTTCTCCCCTCGATAGTTTCAGCGATCTCGACGTGGATGAAAGTGATGCTACCGTAATCATGTATGGCGATCGCTCATAAAAATTTAAAAATTTATTTCATTTTCATGCACTATAGCAAAACTAAATGAACTGTAAATGAGTAGGGGTTTGGTCACCAAACCCCTACCTTTTTTTACTGAATAATAGATTTACATTTTTGAGATGCACCTCATTTCAATGTATTTTTGCCATGATACCGAGATTTTCAATCCCTGTCCAACCTAGCTTTCAGCAAATGCAAGTTTGTAATAACTCCTCAATACCCGTAACAGGAATAATTGGCGTATTTAACCGTTCTGATACCTCTTGTACCGTCAAATCATCAAGAAACCTCGTATCATCGTGTTTAAGCATGAGGGAAGGTAATAAAATTGCCTCTCCTAACTTCTGATTAGACAATTCCGAGACTAAATCTTGTCCCGTCAATAATCCCGTCACCGTCATTTCTTGTCCCCAATAAATACTCTTCAATGCTGCTAATTTTATTTCCAACCCTTCTACAGCATTTAACCGATTCACTAAAGGTTGAAAAGCCATTTCCACGGCATTCCCAACCACCCAAGTATAAGACCGCCGAGAGTGCAGCTTTTGTGGTAAAATCTCCTCGGCTAGTGCTTGAAAGTCTTTAATAAACTGACGAATAGAACCAACACCGTTGCCAATTTGCGGGTAATCTTCGTAATGGCTTTCCGTCGGTAACTCTTCTCCAGCTATTAAAAACCATTCATCCGCCAACCATGCAAATGTTGTCCCTAAAGACTGTTGAAACCGTGCTTGTAATTTTTGGACTAAGGCGATCGTTTCTTGGGCTTTTTCTAAACTAACAGGAATGAGTTCATCCCCTGGAGGACGAAAGCGAGTTAAACCCACCGGAACAATTGCCGCAGAAATAATAGTTGGGATTTCTCCTTGATGAAAAGCAGCGAGATCGAGCAAAGTTTGTTCGAGATACTTTCCATCATTGATTCCAGGACAAACAACAACTTGAGCGTGAATTTGTAAGCGTCGTTCTTGAAACCAACGAAATTGTTCTAAAATTTGTCCCGCCCGAGGATTTTTTAAGAGATGAATTCTCAGATCGGGTTCTGTCGCGTGAACCGAAACATATAAAGGAGAAAGACGCATTTGTTCAATGCGATCCCACTCTTTTTCTGGTAAATTTGTTAAAGTTAAATAACTACCATAAAGAAAACTAAGCCGATAATCGTCATCTTTAAAATATAAACTTTTTCGCTTTCCTGGTGGCTGTTGGTCGATAAAACAAAATGGGCAACGATTGTTACATTGAATTAGACCATCAAAAAGCGCCGTTTCAAACTCAATACCAAGATCGTCATCGTATTCTTTTTCTATTTCAATTTGATGAACTTTTCCCGCAGTATCAATAACCTCTAACTCTAAAATTTCCTCACTACAAAGAAACCGATAATCAATCAAATCTCTGGGTTTAACCCCATTAATAGAAACAATAGCATCTCCCGGTTCAAAGCCAATTTCTTCACCAATGGAATCAGGAGATACTTTTGTAATGAGGGCTGGTTGAAATAGAACCATAAACGAATCAATAAAAATATAAAAGATAAATTGCTATTATTCTTAAAACTTACGCATTAGCGGGCAAGATGCCCGCACTACCATAATGACAGAATACTACTGTAGTAGGAGCGTCTCGCTCCTTAACTGCGTAAGTCCTGATTCTGTTATTTACAATCTAAAGAGTTGAAAACAGACTCAATTGTTTCATTAGCCCGATCGCCATTGCTGACGAGAGAAACAAATCTCTCCACATCATTATAATTAACAGTTGCCTTATAAGCGATCGCCGGGAGGGTGACAGCATTATCTCCTACGGTCATAGTACCTTCAGAAATGGACACATTGACCATTTGTTCGCAGAGATTTTTCTCTTCCTTGCGTTCGGAATTTATGTTATATTCGATTGTCTCCTGACTAAAAAAAGGCTCTTCAAAACCCTCTTGAAATGCTTCTCGTTCTTCTTCTCCCCACTCAAAAGGAACTTTCCCCACTGTTAGGAAAACACTAGAAGGCGTTGCGAGATCCGATACTTGCGACATTTCGATCCCAAACATATTGAGCGCAATAACACCGCGATCGCCCCCCGGAATTTCGTAATCAAACAAATTCCGGACATTTTCTTGCGCTTTTTCGGGACTGAGGGAAACATTAATATTACGACTTAGAGCAAAAATCAATCCAGCAATGACGATAATGCCTAATAAGGTCGTTCCGCCGCAACCGATGGCGATCCACTTCCAAACACTGCCAGATTTCTTTTCAGGGGTAGATTCGGGAAAAGTCATAAATTTTCCAGCTAATTTATTAGGACTTACGCATTAACGGGCAAGATGCCCGCACTACCATAGCAAGAGAATACCGTACAGGGCAAATGCTTGCGCCCTAGCTGCGTAAGTCTTATTTATAACCAATTTAAGGCAACTCCGCCTAAAATTAAACCTCCAAAAATGACGCGATACCAAACAAAAACCCAGGTACTTTGTTGTTGTAAATAGCCAATTAACCAGGCGATCGCGCCGTAGGAAAAAACCGCCGCAGAAAGGGTCCCCACCAATAATACCCAAAGTTCATTACTACTCACCGAGGCATCAAGAACATCAGTTTTAAACTGTACCAACCCCGCCAAAGTAATCGCTGGAATGCCCAACAAAAACGAAAATCGTGCCGCCGTTGCCCTCTCCAACCCCATAAACAGCCCCGCCGTAATGGTAGCCCCCGATCGCGACACTCCAGGCATCAGCGCCAATGCTTGCGCCAATCCCATCAAAACCCCATCCCGCGCACTTAACTGCTGAAAATCTCGCCAGCGACGACCGCACTTTTCTGCCACACCTAAAAGAATCCCCATTACAATCGAAGCGATCGCGATCGCCGTCAAGCTGCGAATGGGAGAGTTATCCAAATCCGGCACTAATTTTTTCAATAACAACCCACAAGCGACAATGGGTAAGGTTCCCAGGGCAATTCCCACAGCAATGCGAAATTCCATCACCTCATAAGTACCCTTACGAAAAGCCGCGATCGCCCCCCGCGTCAAATCAACAATATCCTGCCAAAAAAACCACAATACCGCCCCAATACTACCCAACTGAATCGTGGCCGCAAATGTCACCCCCGGATCCCCCCAGCCCAACATCACCGGAATGACCTTTAAATGCGCCGTACTGCTAATGGGAATGAACTCCGTGAGTCCCTGTACCATCCCCAAGATAAAAGCCTGCCACCAATTTAGGGACGTTGGCTGTAACGTCCCTACCGCCTCTTGCGCCCCCCCAGACTTGGCCAATAAAGCCGAAAGCGCGATCGCCAAAGCCAAACCCAAAGCCATCTCACTCAAAAGATCGAGCCGATGGCGAGCAAATTGCACCAAGAAATGTCTCGATTTTTGCGTTCGCTTGCGTATCCGCAGGGTGTATCGCTTCAAAGTTGATCGACCTCCAATTGCTAAAAACCCATAACCCATAACAACTATGGCAAAAAACGATCCAAAATTTCCTTGAGTTCCTTTAATTCTGCCTCGATATTGCCCTCCTGCGCCGCCCGCGCCACGCATTCGCTTAAATGCTCGTCGAGAATCAACCGCGCCACCCGATCTAAAGCCCCGCGCACCGCCGCAATTTGAATCAACACCTCGGGGCAGTAGGTATCATTCTGCACCATCGTTTTAACCCCCCGCACGTGACCCTCAATGCGGGATAAGCGATTGAGAATGCGACGCTGGGAATCGGTATTGTGAACGTGGTGGCGATCGCGCATTGTTTCAGGGGGAGAACCTTCGTGGGAGTGAGGAGTGGAAAACCCAAGAGAATTACCTGCGTTTTCCACTTGTTGCCCTTGTCCTTTTTCTTGCTCTTCTTCTTGCACTTATTCCTCCTCAGTTAAGAAAGAATTCTCCTCTTCTGCCGTCGGTTCGACAAGCTCCGATCGCGATTTTGGCGCATCCTTGTCCTCCTCTCCATCGGGGGGAATTGTGTAATCCAAACTATAGGCACGAGCCGTTTGGTCGTCGAGAATCATATTATCCCCATAATCTCCCCGACGGTCGAGGAGCGGATTTTCCCCATAGGAACCGCTCTGGGGTGGGTTTACCGTGTCATCAACGCCTCGAGTCTCCGCCTTTGCCGGGGGAGTCTCTATTTTCTCTGGCGATTTAATCGCTTTAGCTTCAGTAGGGATAGCGCCCATATTTGTTCCCTCAAGGGTATTCTCTTCTAAAATTACCCCTTTCGAGCGCGAGGCACTTTTCCCAGAAGACTTCTTCGTTTTGGCAACGGTGCCATCCTCTCGTCCACTGCGGGAAATACTGGGCTCAGGCATCATTCCCGTATCGCGTCCTCCCCAGTCCATGCTACTACCGCCTCCCAAGGGTACATCCTCATGGGTATTGAAACCGGTTCCCGCCGGGATCAAACGTCCGATAATGACATTTTCTTTCAACCCGCGCAACCAATCCGACTTCCCTTCGATCGCCGCTTCCGTGAGAACCCGCGTGGTTTCTTGGAAACTGGCTGCCGAAATAAAGCTATCGGTGTTGAGGGATGCCTTAGTTATCCCCAACAAAACGGGAGTATAACAAGCCGGAGCGCCGCCGGTAATTCCCATCGCGTCATTCACTTGTTCCACTTGGCGTAACTCGATTAACTCACCAGGCAACATGGTGGTATCTCCTCCATCATCGATTCGCACTTTTGAGGTCATCTGGCGCACGATGGTTTCGATATGCTTATCGGAAATATCGATGCCTTGGGATTGATACACCCCCTGCACCCCTTCCAGTAAGAAGCGCTGTACCTGCTGCAACCCATAGAGCGCCCCTTCATAAATGCCCTTCTCCTCGCGATAGTACTCGAAAAAGCACTCTAAAATTTCGTGAGGATTAGCCATCCCATCGGTTAAGTGTTCTGCCACCTTCACCTTTTGACCGTCTGCCACCATCACCGACTGCCCAGGACTAATGGGATAATCGGAAATTGTTCCATCTGCCTCGACCACTTTTACATCCACTACGTCATCTTCACCATAGACGACTTGTGCCGTCCCCGGTTGCCGCGCCAAAACGCAAGCCTCCTTGGGTCGTCGCGCTTCCAAGAGTTCCTCAATGCGAGGCAAACCCTGAATGATATCCCCGGTCTTCGATCGCTCGAATACCAGCAATACCAAATTATCTCCCCGTTGTACTAAGTCCCCATCTCCTACTTGTAACATCGCTCCGGCGGATACCCGATAGGGACGTGCGGCCCGAAAAACAATCTTATTGTCTTCGATGGAGATCGCGTGGCCGGATTTCTCCAACGCTACCCCTGGGGTAATTTCGCTGCCCGAAACCACCAAATCCCCCACGGACACCAACGATTCTCCTTCATACTCCACTGTAAAGCGATCGCTCTCCCGCACTAAGAGGATACGACGAATCGCCTCTGCGCCCGAGGCAATACCCCGCACTTCTCCGGATTCTTTACACTGAATCTCGGTTTTAGCGACCACGGCTCCTTTGGCAATCTCATCCCCATCCTTCACTTCCAGTTTTGTCCTCGTCCCACCACTGGTGACATCTCCTTCCACATCCCGACGAATGGTTAAAGATTCCAAAATGACGATCTGTAACTGATACTCTGCAATGGAAGTCTCGGATGTAGTTTGGGATGGGTCAGTGAGGGTCATTTCTGATTCTTCCTCTAGGCTCTCCCCTTCTTTATTAAGGGAGGTAGGGGCGATCGCCAATTCCTCCTCATCCTTGGGCACCGGAATGAGTTCAATATCGGCACTCAAACCGCCTTCATTGCTGATACTTTCTGCCACATCGATCTCAAAGACCAATTGGGTTCCCAGTAATTCTATACCATCGACGGACTTGACTCGTTCTCCATCTTTATAGAACAAACGCTGAATGGCTCGTAAAGAAATATTCGGTCCGGCTCCCTTATCAATGGATTGGGAGGGCACCAGGGGAGAATCCTCGACGGTGTACTCGACCACCGGACGCAAGAGCAGCGCCATGCCTTCCGTCGTATCAATATACTCTCCGTATTTTAAACTCTCTAAAACCAGTCCAGGCAGTACCTCCGTTCCTGGGGACAATAACACCCCATCGGCTTCTATTAAGGGGGGTTCTTCTAATAAATGTAAATCTCCAGGTTTAATGGCAATTTCTCGTAGAATGTCATTCTTCTGCACCACCTCTACAATTCCCGAGGACTGGCAGTAAATATCCTTGACCACCTCAGTGCCGGCTTCTACATATTGCCCTTCCTCCACCACCAACAAAGAAATATCCTTGTTGACTTCGTGACATTCCTCGGGAATCCAGATCAAAGTTCCCCCCTTCAATACCTCATAGCCCTGTTTCTTGCCGCGACTCTTACCGACTTCGACTCCGGCATATTTGAGAATGCCCCCCATCTCCGTGCGATAGCGATCGTCCAACAATTCTGCCACGACCTGATGTTCTAATATCTTCGTGCCTGGAGTTGCCTTTAACAGAAACTTCTGATCCGATGCGGTTTCGATAATATGCTGCTCCCGTCCTGCGGTGGTCTCTCGTTTCACGATCGCGCGATCCAAAGAGACTTTTGCCGTTACGATATCGATTTCCCGACTATTCTCCTGCAAGCGCACGATGCCCCCGTGAGCCGTCCGCAATAAGGTCTGAGCCAATACATCCCCCTGTTTGACAAGATCGCCATTTTTCACTACCGGTTCCGCCCCAGGCAGTAAATTATAAACCTCCCCAGACAGCACCCACATCAAACCCCCGCGTTGAGCGATGTGAGTAATATTACCTTGGCGATCGGTTTTTTCTTCTCCGATGAGTCCGGCGAACAAAACCTCTCCTGCTAAATCCGAGGCTACATCTTTGGTGGCTTTTTCTGTGGATTGCCGTTTCATCAATGGCACGACTGCCAATACTTGACCCTTCTCGACCATATCTCCTTCCCTCACGTGCAAGAGAGTACCGGGTTGGAGCTTACCTGTGGGAGGATAGGATTGAGATTTCCCCGAGGCAAATTCTACAATGACGTTACCCGCCACTTCGACTTGCTCCAAATCCTCTCCGTGGCGCGTCCGCACTCCCCGAGTCAAGAGTCCTTTACCAAATTTTACGGTGCCTTCTCGACCGGCTTTAAAACTCCGAGCCACTTCTCCGGTAAATACACCTCCTGTGTGAAAAGTCCGCATGGTTAACTGGGTTCCCGGTTCCCCGATCGACTGTGCTGCAATAATGCCGATCGCCTCCCCCAAATCCACCATTTTCCCATGAGCCAAACTCCAGCCATAGCAATGCTGACAGCAACTACGCGCCGCTTCACAAGTCAAAGGCGATCGCAGGGTGACTTCTTCGACGCGATCGGCAATTTTTTTCGCCAAAGCCTCATCAATATCCTGATTGCGTTTAGCAATGACCTCCCCTGTTTTGGGGTCTACCACGTCTTCTCCTAATACCCGCCCAAATAAGCGAGTTTCTAGGGGAATCAAAACGCGATCGCCATCCATCATCGAGCCTAAAACCAAGCCGCGATCGGTACCGCAATCGAATTCCCGCACGATCGTATCCTGACTCACATCCACCAAGCGGCGAGTTAAATAACCCGAATCCGCCGTTCGCAATGCCGTATCTACCAAACCTTTCCGCGCTCCGTAGGATGAGATAATATACTCCGTTACCGTCAATCCTTCCCGGAAATTGGTTTTAATCGGCTGATCGATAATTTGCCCTTGGGGATCTGCCATTAGACCTCGCATTCCCACCAACTGACGCACCTGAGATAAATTCCCCCGCGCCCCACTAAAGGCCATCATATAGACAGAATTGAGGGGATCTGTGGCTACAAAATTGCGAACAACCTCATCTTTCAAGGCCTCAGAGGTGCTATTCCAAGTATCGATGGTCTTTTGGAAACGTTCCACCTCCGTAATCTTCCCCGTGCGATAGCGATCCTCAGTCTTGGCAATTTCTGCTTCAGCCTCCGCCAGCAATGCTTTCTTAATGGGGGGAATTTGCAGATCGTCTACACTAATGGAAACCCCCGCCCGCGTCGCATAACGGAAGCCCATTGCTTTCAACTCATCCGCCACGCTTGCACAGCGAGAACTTCCATACTGCCGATACGCCCAAGCAATCAGTTTTTTTAACTGACTTTTATCCACAATGCGATTGTAAAAAGCGGGTTGTTCTGTCATGACTTTGTTGGTGTGTATTGGTTCTTGTTTAGTCTTTTTAGTCTTTTTAGTCTTCATTGAGCAATTAGCGATCGGCTAGAATCTCTTCCTCCCCGCTATCAACTATCAACTATCAACTATCAACTAACTAAAGCGTCTTGAATTGTTTTGTTATAGATAATGCGTCCTGGGGTTGTCTTAACATATTGAAAGCGCTTTCCATCGGGGAGTTCCCGCACCTTGCGCCATTTATACTGGTATACCTTGCTACCATCGGGTTTTTCTTCAATCTTGGGAGAGTCATCTCCCTCCATTGTTTCTATTTCGCCTTTGTAGCGCAGCCAGATATAAGCATGAATATCCACCAGACCTTGCTCAAAGGCTTGTAGGGCATCGTCCATCGAAGCAAAATAACGCCCCGCACCTTTATCGGGGGTTTGTGCTGCCAGATTTTCTGCGGTGAGATAATAACAGCCCAGTACCATATCTTGACTCGGTGCAACAATCGGTTTCCCCGTTGCTGGGGATAAAATATTGTGGCAGGCTAACATTAACAATCGTGCCTCGGCTTGCGCCTCTAAGGAGAGAGGGACGTGAACCGCCATTTGGTCGCCGTCAAAATCCGCGTTAAACGCCGGACAGACCAAGGGATGCAACTGAATCGCCCGTCCTTCTACTAAAATCGGTTCAAAGGCCTGAATCCCCAAGCGGTGCAGCGTTGGAGCGCGGTTGAGCATGACGGGATGCCCGGCAATGACTTCATCTAAAACATCCCAAACGGCTCCTTCTCCACGCTGGATCAACTTTTTCGCAGCCTTGATATTATTGACCAAACCACCTTTGATCAAGCGGTGAATCACAAAGGGTTGAAACAGTTCGATCGCCATTTCCCTGGGCAAACCGCACTGATATATCTTTAACTTCGGTCCGACGACGATTACCGATCGCCCGGAATAATCGACTCGTTTTCCTAACAAGTTTTGGCGGAAGCGTCCCTGTTTTCCTTCAATAATATCCGACAAGGACTTGAGGGCGCGATTATTCGCTCCCACTACCGTCCGTCCCCGTCGTCCATTATCGATGAGAGCATCTACTGCTTCTTGCAGCATTCGCTTTTCATTCCGCACGATAATCTCGGGGGCGAGAATTTCCTGCAACCGCGCCAAACGGTTATTGCGATTAATCACTCGCCGATACAAGTCATTGAGATCGGAAGTCGCAAAGCGTCCTCCATCTAACTGTACCATCGGGCGCAAATCCGGCGGAATCACAGGAATAACCGTTAAAATCATCCACTCGGGTCGGGAGCCGGTGGCAATAAAGTTATCAATCACCCGCAAGCGTTTAATCAATTTGGCTCGCTTTTGTCCCTTGGACCCAGCAATGTCTTCCCGCAACTTTTCGGCTTCTGCTTCAAGGTCGATTTCCTCCAATAAGCGCTGAATTGCTTCGGCACCAATGCCAACTTCAATCCCTGCCAATTCCGCATCTTCTGCGTAAAGTTGTTCCTCCAACTCCAACCACTGGTCTTCCGTCAACAATTGACGCTGGGATAAATTGCTGGCATTCCCCGACTCTAATACCACATAGGCATTAAAGTAGACAATTTGCTCTACATCTCTTAAAGGCATATCCAAGAGAATACTTAAATAACTAGGAATACCTTTCAGATACCAAACGTGAGTTACGGGAGCAGCTAATTTAATGAATCCCATGCGATGGCGACGCACTCTCGATTCCGTGACTTCCACCCCGCAGCGCTCGCAAACGATACCGCGATGGCGTACCCGCTTGTATTTACCGCAGTGACATTCCCAATCTTTGGCGGGACCGAAAATGCGCTCGCAGAATAAGCCATCCATTTCTGGCTTGAGGGTGCGATAGTTAATGGTTTCCGGTTTGGTCACTTCCCCCACTAGCTGACTGTTGGGTAAAGTGCGTTCTCCCCACTGGCGAATCCGCTCTGGGGAAGCCAGACCGATTTTAACGTAGTCGAAACGCTGTTCGTTTTGGGTTCTGCTCATTTTTGTTACTCGTTGTTCCTTACTGGTTACTCGTTGATAGTTAATAGTTGTTGGTTGTGTGTTATTAACTATCAACTGTCAACTAATTACACTTCCTCTTCCTGTAGTTCTTCGCTACTCAGGGATTCGTAGGTGGGGCGCGAGGGGGCGCGACGGCGATCGCTGTCCGCCATTAAGTCCACTTCAATATCGTTACTCATGCCATCGGCAGAAGAATCGACTTTATGAACGGCAATATCTAAGCCCAAAGATTGAAGTTCTCGCATTAAAACCTTGAAGGATTCCGGCGTACCGGGGCGAGGGATGGGTTTGCCTTTGACGATCGCATTTAAGGCTTCATTGCGCCCTTGCATATCGTCGGATTTAACCGTCAGCAACTCTTGCAGAATGTAGGCAGCTCCGTAGGCTTCCAAAGCCCAAACCTCCATTTCTCCAAAACGCTGTCCTCCTTGTTGTGCCTTGCCTCCCAATGGTTGCCGAGTGACTAAGCTATAAGGTCCGGTAGAGCGGGCGTGAATTTCATCATCCACTAAGTGAACCAATTTCAACATATAGGCAATTCCGACGGTGACGGGGCGATCGAAGGGTTCTCCGGTACGACCGTCATAGACTTGAATTTTCCCTGGACTGGACTCGTTGAACGCCCATTTCCGACCTGGTTTCTCACTGGCTTCTTTCAGTTTGCCATGTACGGATTCTCGAGAGATTTCCTCGCCGTACATTTCATCAAAAGGAGTCATTTTAAAGCGCACGCCTAAGTTTTCTCCGGCCCATCCCAGCAAGCACTCAAACACCTGCCCGACGTTCATTCGGGAAGGAACTCCCAAGGGATTAAGGACAATATCCACCGGACGACCATCGGGAAGATAAGGCATATCTTCGGCGGGTAAAATCCGAGAAATAATCCCTTTATTACCGTGACGACCTGCCATTTTATCCCCGACTTGAATTTTGCGTTTTTGGGCGACATAGACTCGCACCACCATGTTCGCACCGGGGGGGAGTTCATCCCCTTGTTCTCGGGTAAACACCCGCACGTCAACCACTCGGCCTTTTTCTCCATTGGGAACTCGCAGGGAATTATCGCGAACATCCCGTGCTTTTTCTCCAAAAATGGCGCGGAGTAGTTTTTCTTCGGGAGGTTGATCCGATTCTCCTTTGGGGGTGACTTTACCCACGAGAATATCCCCCGCTTCTACCCAGGCACCAATGCGAATGATGCCGCGTTCGTCTAATTGACGCAGGGAATCTTCCCCAACATTGGGGATTTCTCGCGTAATTTCCTCGGGTCCGAGTTTTGTTTGTCGTGCCTCGATTTCATATTTCTCAATATGGATGCTGGTATAGACATCATCAATGACTAGCCGTTCGCTGATGAGAATGGCATCTTCGTAGTTGTAGCCTTCCCAGGGCATATAGGCGACGACAATGTTCTGTCCGAGGGCGATTTCTCCCCCTTCTGTGGCAGAACCATCCGCTAAGACTTGACCGGGGACGACATCTTCTCCTTGGTAAACCAAAGGGCGTTGGTTTAAACAAGTATCTTGGTTGGAACGCTGATATTTTTGGATTTCGTATTCGATACAATCCCCATATTTAACGTCGAATTGGTTGGGGTCTTTGCGTTTTAGTTCGTCGTATTCGCGAATATCAAACTTGTAGTCTTCCGAACCGACGATGCCATCGATGCTGGCTTCTACATTGGATTTAACAATGATGCGGGTGGCTTCCACGTAAACGGCAACCCCTGGCACTCGACAGACCACAACCATACCGGAATCTCGTGCTGCCTGTGCCTCTAAGCCGGTTCCCACTAAGGGACGTTCTGGGCGCAATAAAGGGACTGCTTGACGCTGCATATTCGATCCCATCAGGGCGCGGTTCGCATCGTCGTGTTCGAGGAAGGGAATCAGAGAGGTTGCCACCGAGACGATCTGCACCGGAGAGACTGCTACATAATCCACTTGTTCCGGGGTGGTGGTGGAAAATTCTTGGCGGTAGCGGACGGGGATGCGCTCCTCGATAATATATTCGTTCTCGTCGGTTGCGACATCTCCTGGGGCAACTCGCAGATCGTCTTCTTGGTCTGCGGTGAGATATTCGGGATCGCGATCGCGCAAAACTCGCCCATTTTCGACTTTGTAATAGGGGGTTTCAATAAAACCATATTCGTTAACGCGGGCGTAGGTGGCGAGGGAGCCAATTAGTCCTGCGTTCGGTCCTTCGGGGGTCTCAACTGGGCAGATGCGTCCGTAGTGGGAGGGGTGAATGTCCCGCACGGCAAAACCAGCACGTTCTCGGGTCAAACCGCCGGGTCCCAAGGCGCTGAGGCGACGCTTGTGGGTTAATTCGGCGAGGGGGTTGGTTTGATCCATGAATTGGGAGAGTTGCGAGGAGCCAAAAAACTCTTTAATGGCGGCAACTAGGGGCTTAGGATTGACTAAGGACGCGGGGGTGAGGGCATTGGCTTCGCTGACGGTCATTCGCTCTCGGATGATGCGTTCTAAGCGGTTAAGACCTACCCGGACTTGATTTTGCAGGAGTTCTCCCACCGATCGCACCCGACGGTTGCCTAAGTGATCGATGTCGTCGATTTGACCGATATCAAATTCAAGGTTAATGAGATAATCGATCGCCGTCATAATATCGCGGGAGGTCAGCACGCGAATGGTATCGGCGATATTTAGGCGCAATTTTTTATTGAGTTTGTAGCGTCCAACTTTACCTAAGTCGTAGCGTTTATTATCGAAGAAGCGCGATTCTAGTAACTGCTTACCGCCGTTAACCGTGGGGGGTTCTCCGGGGCGCAGTTTTTTGTAGAGTTCCATTAAGGCTTCTTCTTCGCTGGGATCGCCTTCTTTGTCGAGGGTTTTTTGATAGTATTCTGGGTGGCGCAAAGCGTCGAGGATTTCCCCTGTTGATAAGCCTAGGGCTTTGAGGAGAACTTGGGCGGAGAGTTTCCGCGTTTTGTCAATGCGAACCCACACCAAACCGTTTTTATCCGTCTCGAATTTTAACCACGCACCTCGGTTGGGGATGAGGGAGGCTGAGTAAGTACGGCGACCGTTTTTGTCGGTTTCTGATTTGTAATAAACCCCAGGCGATCGCACGATTTGGTTGACGATGACCCGTTCTGCCCCATTAATAATAAAAGTGCCGCGATCGGTCATTAAGGGCAGATCGCCGATAAAGACTTCTTGCTCTTTCATGGTGCCGTTTTCTTTATCGATCAACCGGGTCGGAACATACATCTGTACGGAATAACTGGCATCCCGACGCTTGGCTTCATCCACGTCATATTTGGGGGAATGCAGTTTATATTCGTGACCGATAAAGTGCAGTTCTAATTTTCCCGTGTAATCGGTGATGGGGGAGAAACTGTTGAGTTCTTCAATGAGTCCAGCCTCTAGGAACCAACGAAAACTCGACCGTTGAATGGCAATAAAGTCGGGGAGAAGATGGTGGGTGAGTTCGCTCATAAGGATTGGAGTTTGAGGGTTGGGGTGTTGGGGACGATCGACAAACAACAAATAAATAAATACTAAATTTTTAGGTTAAATAGCCGACAAGCATTGGCTGTGGTTTGCGCTGCTAGGTTTTCTAGGTCGCACTCGCGCAATTTGGCGAGTTCTTCGGCAACGTAGCGAACAAAGGCGGGTTCGTTGCGCTTGCCTCGTTTGGGAACGGGAGCGAGAAAGGGACAATCGGTTTCAATAAGCAGGCGATCGCTGGGAACAATACGGGCAGACTGTTGGACGGTTTCTGCTTTTTTAAAGGTGACAATGCCGCTAAAACTCACGTAAAACCCTAAGTCGAGAAACTTTTGGGTTTCTTCTGGAGTTCCGCTCCAACAGTGCATCACCCCTCGTACCTTCCCTTTCTCTTGATTCACTGTCTCGATTAACCCTTGCAATGAATCCGCCGCATCGCGACAATGCACGATAACCGGGAGATCGAGTTCTACTGCTAGTTCGAGTTGAGCTTGACAGACCTTTTTTTGCTGCTCTTGGTTTTCAGCTTTATAAAAATCCAAACCCAATTCGCCGATCGCCACGACTCGCGGATCGGAAATGGCTAGGGTGCGAATTTCTTCTCGCGAGTCGGCTTTCCATTTGTCCGCGTCTAAGGGGTGTAAACCCACTGAAAAAGAAAGATTCCCGAAGCGATCGGCGAGGTTTTGGGTTTGGGGGAATTCGCTGGGATCGACACAAGAATGAATGAGTTGAACAACCCCAGCATCTTGCCAACGGGTTTGCAGAGCGTCTAAATCTCCTTGGAATGTATCAAAGTTCAGATGAACGTGCGTATCGATTAACTGCATTTAAACCCGTGTTGCCGAACTGATTATTGAGCCGAATTGAGTTGAGCGATCGTCTACAAAATTGAATTTATTTTATTTTATTTTAGGACGCGATTTCTGCCGATGAAGTTGAGGAAGATGAATCTTGAAGTGTTGCGCTCGTCCGTTGCCAGAATCTGACCAAACGGGATTTTTTGCGCGAACCAGTATTGCGGTGCAGAGTGCCTTGTTTGACAGCTTTATCGATTTTGCTGTATGCCTTGGATAGTGCCAGATCGATTTCTGCTTTCCCTGCCTCTGTCGGAGAAGCGACATAAGCCTCTACAGCAGCAAAATAGCGTTTCATTAAGGTTTTTACAGCAGATTTATATGCTTTATTTCTCAGCCGATTGCGTTCGGCGACTTGTATGCGTTTAATTGCAGATTTAGAGTTAGCCACGGTTGTCTTAAACTTTAGGGGGAAACGTATTTTGGATTTTAGGTTGGTGAGACTCAAACCCCGGTGAAATCCCTTTCTCATGGGTTATTTTCGGGGCGATCGCGTTGGGACCAAAAAATATGCTCAAAAAATATTCTTTGCTGGCGATCGAGTCGATACAGTCTAGGCACAGACTGTGGACATACTAATATAGCACTATTTTCGAGACTCGTGCAAGCAACTGTCCTTGAATTGAGAGAGAACTTGGGCTGCGGTTAGAGAAAATTTTCCCAATATCTAGCAGGAGGAACAAGCAACCAGCAAGGAATCCAAGTTAAGCTATAGAAAAGAACGAGGAATCGGCTCAATCTGGAGATACGTCTTTAGAAAGTGTCGGAGTCCAAACCCTAACCTACCAAGTAGCAAAGGCATTGGGATTCTATGCTGCGAATCATCACCGAACCAACTGAAGCCAAAACCGAACTGGAGCGCATCAGCAGTCGTACTCGTAATGGCGGGATGCTACCTCAAGAAGAAGCAGTACGGGAAATTATTCAAACCGTGAGACGAGAGGGCGATCGCGCTTTACTTGATTACACGGAAAAGTTTGACGGGCAGACTTTAACGATAGAGCAATTGCGGGTGAGTGGCTCGGAATTGGATGCCGCTTACCAACAAGTCTCGAAGGAATTACTCGAGGCGATCGCCTTGGCTCGCCGTCAAATTGAAGCCTTTCATCGCCAGCGCATCCCCAAGTCTTGGGTGCATTTTGGCGATGATGAGGTTGTTTTGGGCAAGCGCTAACACCCGGACGATCGATCGGGCTTATATATACCGGGCGGCCGGGGTGCCTACCCCAGTACAGTATTGATGAACGCTGTCCCAGCTAAAGTGGCCGCAGTTCCTTATATTGTCATGGTTACACCCCCAGCCGAGGATGGCAAAATTAATCCTGCTGTTTTGGTTGCGGCTCAAGAAGCGGGGGTAACGGAAATTTATCGGGTTGGGGGAGCCCAGGCGATCGCGGCACTGGCTTATGGGACGCAAACTATCCCTAATGTCGATGTGATTACGGGACCGGGGAATATTTATGTTACCCTAGCGAAAAAGATGGTTTATGGAACCGTGGGGATTGATTCCCTAGCGGGTCCCTCGGAGGTTTTAATTATTGCCGATCGCCATGCTAACCCGGTTCATGTTGCGGCGGATTTGTTGGCACAGGCAGAACACGATCCCCTTGCTGCGGCTATTTTACTGACCACTGAGGAAAGATTAGCACAACAGGTTCAATTAGAAGTTAAAAAACAATTAGAAAACCATCCCCGCCGCATTTTAACGGAAAAAGCGATCGCCCATTATGGCTTAATTGTAATTGTTGATTCTCTGGAAACGGCGGCGCATTATTCTAATTTGTTTGCACCGGAACATTTAGAGTTAGAAATTGCCGATCCTTGGGGTTTACTCGATCGCATTCGTCATGCGGGAGCGGTTTTCTTGGGGAATTCAACTCCTGAAGCGGTGGGGGATTATTTAGCAGGACCCAATCATACTTTACCCACTTCTGGTGCGGCGCGATATGCGTCTGCATTGGGAGTAGAAACGTTTATGAAGCATTCAAGTTTAATTCAATATTCTGAAACGGCATTAAGCAAAGTTTCTCGGGCAATTCAAACTCTAGCTAATGCGGAAGGATTACATTCTCATGCAGAGTCAGTCCGTTTGCGGACAGAAATAAAAGAGGAAAGATTTTAAAGTTTTTCGGCATGTTATAGTCTGTCATACTTAAAATGACGAGTATAGCCAGATCCGCCAGGGATTGAAAATCCCTGTCTCATACAAAAAATCCATTGAAATGGATTAGGGTTATAGCGATCGCTCTTACCCGCCCAAAAGTCATTGACAGACCACTAGGCATTGAGAAATACTAAAGTAGAAAATCTAACAGTGCTAAATTAACTTGTTCTGAACAACTCCCAGAGGCATCGTGTCCACAGTTTTTAAGGAGTTTAAATTGGGAATTGGGCAAACATTGATGGAGTTGTTCTCCGTGGCTAGAAGGAAACCAACGATCGCGATCGCCCCAAAGAATTAGGCAAGGAGTATGGGTATTTGCTAAATTTTCTCGTACTGTACGAATAAAATTGGTAGGGTCTGAAGATATACCTTGAATGACTTTTATTGATAGCTGAATATCTTCGGCATATTTGGCGATCGCCCCTTCCATTTCAATATAAGGATAGGTAATCCAGTAAACATCTGTGGGATTAATTAAAGCAGGATCGGCAACAACTTCGCGCCGAAAATATCCGGTTATTCCCCTTGCTAATGGTGCAGTTTTTTTCAATAGGCGCGATCGATCCACAAACTGCACTAATTCTAAGGGTAAATAAGCCAAGAATTGCATCCACCACGTGGGCAAAGTATTGAGAAA
The DNA here is from genome assembly GCF_034932145.1 of Spirulina sp. 06S082. Taxonomy (NCBI): domain Bacteria; kingdom Bacillati; phylum Cyanobacteriota; class Cyanophyceae; order Spirulinales; family Spirulinaceae; genus Spirulina; species Spirulina sp. 06S082. The sequence continues at coordinate 22,987 of NZ_JAYGHV010000392.1, forward strand.
AATCGGTACATTAATGAGGACGAGGCGATCGCATAATTCCGGTTTTTGCTGTACGAGGGCTAAACTAATTAATGCCCCTAAAGATTGGGCGATAATCGTAACGGGTTCATCGCATAATGCTTCGATAATGCGTTGCAGTTCAATGATTTGATGTCCAATTTTATCGGGGCTTAAAGGTTTATCGGAAAAACCATGTCCTTTTGCATCAATACAAAAGACGCGAAAATGCTCTGCAAGAGGCGCGATCGTATGTCTCCAACTATAACTCCAACTGGCAATACCATGCACCAAAATGAGCGGTTTTCCTGTTCCTTTTTCACCGTAGGCAATTTGTACCGATGCCTCATTTGCATCGGTAATCGTTAGCATTTGTCTTCCTTTTGGAAAAGTATTTTCCCACCAGTCTTGCATTGAGAATTAATTAATAATTGTATTTATTAAACTTCTGGCTCAATTTTATCGTTGGGGATATCGGGAGAGCGATCGATCTTTTCAAATCGATATCCTTGTTTTTCAACTTGGCTTATAAATTGGTTGGGATGGGAACTCGCTTCGGAAGATTGAGATGGCGAAGGGGTTTCTTTTTTGATTTGTTTGCGTTTAGATTGTCTACCCATTTTCAACAATTAATGAACAATTTTTGTCGATTTTTAAAAATTAGCAAAAGGAATCAGCGTGTTAATTGTTTTGCGAATGTGGAGTAAGAGAATAAGCTGTTCGAGAGTGGGATCTAGATCGATAAAGGCTTGGGGTTGAGAGAGTTTTTCTTCTAGTTCCGCATATTCTGCCGCCGTCAGCAGTTCGCCGTCAAGAGGCGATCGCGCTTCTAAAATAATCTCATTTCGCAAGACCTCTTCGGGTATATCTTCTGGAGGCGGTAAAGTCAAACCTGCTTGGACTCCCACCAACCCCACAAAACTAAGCCCAATCCCCAAACATAATAATTTATTCATCATTTAAAATCCTGGGGGTAAAGGTTCATTACAGCGATCGTGAACTTCACGAATGCGATCGAAAATCCAAGGATAGGCTTCTCTGTATTCGGGAAGTAAAGCCAGGGGACTCAATAACGCCGCCGCCGCTAGATCTGCAATACTGAAAGTATCGCCAACGAGAGTGGAACTTTCCTGCCAAGAAGATAACACCTGCATTGCCAAAAGCAAACGCGATCGCGCTAACTTGACCGCTCCAGGGGTGATTCCGTATTGACGGCGAACTACATTTATCAGTAGGCGAGAGAATAAAGACGGATCGATTGATTGCCCTTCTCCCGCTCTATAGTCATAATAAACAAAGCGGGTTGCTGTGCCGATGCTCTCATCTAACCAATCTTCTAGTAACTCTGTTTGCTTTTTTAAAATTGGCTCAGTGGGGTATAAAGACGGCTCAGGACAAAATTTGTCCAAATATTTAAAAATTGCCGTTGAATCGGCGATCGCCTCGGGTTCCCCAGGCTGTTGAGGAAGCAACACTGGCACTGTTGTTAAACCCGTAAGCGGTCTAAGTTTTAAAATATGCAACCCCGGAGTCAAATTTTCAACCTGATAGGCGATTTTTTTATAGCCCAGTGCTAATCGCGCTTTGCGACAGTAGTGAGAGGTACTGAATTGGAGTAATAGCATAATCAATGAGTGAAGGAGCAAAAAAATTGGGAATTCAAAGATTAGAGGCATGAGGCATCGGGATTTAGTTTCCTAGTCCCGTCACCCCCTTCCCGATCTGAGGGCAACCCCAAACTTTAACTTCTAATGTTAGGATTATGACGATTTCTCGCCCTTTTCGGAGGTAAATTCACCTTAAGATTTGTAACCCAAGGAGATATGTTTTATGATTGCTTCTGCTCGCTCTTTTACACCCGATCGCCCGCCCCAGTCCTCGACCCGAAGAAGTCGCCCTTCTCGCTCTGCCCGCTATACAGCAGGAAATGCCCCAGAAATCGCCGGGAATGTCGTTCGTCATCCCACAGCCCAGAGAACGCCCCTTGCTGCGGTTCCAGGGCAGCCTCGTCCTCTCACGCCATTTCCAGAGCGATCGCGGCAGATTCCCTTCTGGTTGCGCTGTCTAATCGCTCTCAAACACGGTTCTTCTATTGTTACTTTTTGTTTAGTCGTCGCTGTTTTAATGGTCTATTCCTCAATGGTCGGAATTCAACAAGAGTGGAGCAACGCTTATCAAAAACGCCAATCTTTACAGCGACAACTCCAGGAACTGAGTATGGCTCGCGCCCAGATTAATAATCATTTGGGTGTAGAAGCCGAAAGCAGTGGCTTGCAGTCTCCCAGTCCCAGTAATACGATTTTCCTTGAGCCTTCTCCCATTGAACCCACCGTCGTACAAGCATCGGCCAAATCTTCCCCTTCTCCCAAACCAGCCCGAGGGAATACACCGTTGGGATATTAATCAAGATAGGTAATCGGGAATGGGAGTTTTTCCTTCCCTCTTTGCCTATTGCCTATTGCCTTTTCTCTCATGACTGATTCTAAAGTTACCCCTCTGCGTCCGAGAAACAAACCTTCCGTCAATTCCTCAAAAACGCCCAAAACCCGCAAAAAATCTCATCGTTCCGTCAAGACAAGTTTGGGTAATGCTCGCTTACTGTTAGTTTGGGGAATACTTTTGATTGGTATGGGAGGGTTGGGGTTAAATTTGTATCGGTTGCAGGTGTTGGGGGCGGAACGACTGGCCAATAAGGCGCAACAACAACAGCAAGTGTATATGCGTCCTTATGTTCCCAGACGCTCCATTGTCGATCGCAATGGCAATGTTTTGGCAAGCGATCGCCTTGTTTACAGTCTTTATGCCCATCCCAGTCAATTTAAGGTGACAAAGGCAGAAGTGGCGACTAAATTAGCGGGGTTGCTCGATCTCGATCGCCGAGAGTTGTTGGAAAAGTTCGCCAAGCAAAAAAGTGGACTTTCCCTCGCCAATTCCTTACCCGAAGATACGGCCAATCAAATTACGGCTCTGAAACTGGATGGATTAGAATTGATTCGTCAGTATTCTCGACTTTACCCCCAACAGGAACTCGCTTCAGAAGTTGTCGGGTATGTTGATTTAGACCATCAGGGACAAGCGGGATTAGAATACACTCAACAAGATTTACTCGAACCCAAAATTCGCACCCTCAGACTGCGCCGAGCCGGAAATGGGGCATTAGTTCCCGATCCCATGTCGGAAGGGTTTATCGATTTTGATGATAAGCATCTGCAACTGACCCTCGATATGCGCTTGCAGAGGGTGACGCGATCGCTTCTGAAGGAGAGTTTGGCCAAATATCAGGCCAAGCGAGGCACGATCGTTGTTATGGATGTGCGAGATGGGTCGTTACTGGCTTTGGTTTGCGAACCGACTTTCGATCCCAACAAATATTCTAAATACGATGTTAGTTTATTTAAAAGTTGGGCGGTAACGGATTTATACGAACCGGGTTCTACTTTTAAACCGATTAATGTGGCGATCGCCTTGGAATTGGGAGCAATTCAGGGCAATAGTATCTTTAACGATCGCGGTAAACTCAAAATTGAACATTGGGAAATTAAAAACCACGACTACGATACTGTCGGAGCTAGAGGTCGCCTCAATTTGATCCAAGTTCTCCAACATTCGAGCAATACGGGGATGGTCGATCTAATCCAGCGCATGAATGTTAGACAATATCACGAAGCGCTGATGAATCTGGAGCTTAACCAAAGAGCCGGGATCGAACTACCGGGGGAAGGAGCCGGACAACTTAAAGATTTACAGAAATTTTTAGGTTCTCCCGTGGAAGCCGCAACGACAGCATTTGGGCAAGGTTTTTCCTTGACTCCTCTGAAATTAGCGCAACTTCACGCGGCGATCGCCAATGGGGGAAAATTAGTCAGACCCCATCTCATTCGCGCTTGGGTTGACTCTGAGGGACAAACGAGCGCACATCCAGAGCCGCGCCCTCTCAAAACGGTTTTTTCCGAAGAGACGAGTCGAATTGTTTTGGAAAAAATGGCGGCGGCGACAACGAATTCTGGTGCTAATATGAACATTCGCGGTTATCGCATCGCCGGAAAATCGGGAACGGCTCAAAAAGCCAGTCCTACGGGGGGATATTATGAAAATATTAAAATTGTTAGTTTTGTGGCTTCTTTCCCTGTAGATGACCCTCGCCTCGTGGTTTTGGCTGTTCTCGACGAACCCAAGGGAAAGGATATTTTCGGGACGACGGTGGCGGCTCCCATTGTGCGATCGGTCATTGATGCGGCGATCGCGATCGAAGGGATACCCCCTTCTCAGTGATTAGTGATTTAGTTCTCTTTGGAAAATTACAGATAGGTTATTGGCAGGCATTTCCACGGTTTTGAGGAAGGTTAAGTTTTCGACTCGGGCGGCGGCGATGACGGCTTCGATATCTCGAACTCCCCACTCGGGATGGCGCGATCGCAGGGAGCGATCGAATTCTTGATTGCTCGAGGCAGTATGCTGTCCGTCTCGTTTGTAGGGACCGTAAAGGTAAAGAATACCCTTGGGAGGGAGAATGCGCCCCGCCCCTGCCATGAGTCCCAAACACGCCTCCCAAGGGGAAATATGAATCATGTTGATATTGACGATCGCCGTAATGGGATCGGTGCTAAAGTCGAATTGCTCCTGGGTAGTGCCTTCTCCCTCGATCGGCCAAGGGCGATCGCAAACATTGAGGTCAATGACAGGATAGAGATTTGGGCTGGGGGAATGCGATCGCCAGGCTTCAATACTCAAACGCATTACCGGGTTGGGTTCGCTAGGCAACCATTTTCTCGGTTGCAAGTTTGGAGCAAAATAGATGCTATGTTCTCCAGTTCCACTTGCGATTTCCAGAACTGTTCCTCTCGGGGGTAGAACTTCCTGCAAAACCTCTAAAATCGGTTGACGGTTGCGAAGAGTTGCAGCAGCATATTTTCGTTGTTCTGGATTCACATCTATTGTCATTGGATATTGAAAGTTAATCACAAATAATGAAGCAATTTTATCAGTTCTAGATCGTTGACTCGAACAAGTTTTTCTCAATTCCCTCATTATTGGCGATCGCAGAAGAACGAGCAGATTGTCGATCGCGTGAGAGGTTCGTGGCGAAAAGTGAGAAAGTGGTTTCCTTGGTAGAGACGGCTATTCTGCGATGCTTGATATGGATTTAGATGCGTTTATCCTATTGTATTTTTCGAGAACGAATTAAATGCTCTCTCAAATAATATGCTCTTGAGGAAGCAGTTTCAACAATTGCATCAAGCAAAATAAAACAAGATTCGTGCATTTTTTTTGATAATGCTCCGGTTTGCTCGAGTTGTAGAAAGCGTTGAATTGCTCTTTCTAAATAAAATGCTGTATTAATTCCGGAAAATAAACGGATTCCTCCTTCTTCTTTTTGATATTTTGCTAAAATATGTATTCCTAAATCGAAAAAGATAGAAGGAAAATAATAAATGAGCCTAGCCAATGCGTCAAATACATCTGGATTTTTCCCTGCATTAGTCACAAACTCAAGAATCAGTTCTTTTCCCAAAGCTATATCTTGATTTTCAGCATCAATTTCTTGCCATTCGGGATCGGCTCTCAACATACCACGTATCAACTCATAAGTTTCATCTCGATGTCGATAATCAGAGTCACGTTGAGCAATCTCAATTGCTATTTTTTGCACTGTCGGTGACAATTCCTTACAAAGTTGCCAATAAATTTCTGCCTGTTTTACTTTTTCAGCTTCTACTGCGACGTACAGAATAATAGGATAAGTGAAGCTAGGTGCAATTTGGCAACCTAACTTGAGTTGTTCAATATAATCAGAGAAGTTTGAATCGTGCAGGAGGAATAGATGTTGAGCAAAGCATTTTGCAAAATCTAATGGTATCTCATAATCCATTGTACACTCATCATCCGTTGTACCATTAGATTGTTTTTCCTCTTGTTCTGCTTTAAAGAAAAAAGTCAAAATATTTGAGAAAAATTCAATAAAAATAGTTTCTCTTGAGCCATTAGGAATCATTAAACACGGACTTAAAATATAATTTGGATCGTGCGTCTCAAAATCAATTTTCTGGTAGTCGTGTGGAAATTCACCTCGCGCCAATTTACTACGAAACTCATTTATTTTAGCGTTTAATTTTGCTTCTTCAGCTTCTTTTTCTAAGGTATACCTTGCTCTATCTTCATTTGAAAATGACAAATGTATCTGCTGAGATAGTACCCCTAACTTTATCCTTTCAGATTGAGTTTCTTTCTGAAAGCGTGCATACTCTAAAGCTCCAAAGACGCATTGTTGAGCGAATTCGAGGTTTCTTTGCCAGAGATATTCTTTAATTCCTTCTGCTATTTTATGTCTAATATTTGTATTGATATGTGTAATAGATCCAGCAATCAAATTACAAATTATCAACTTCTCTTCTTCAGAAATAAAATCAAAAAATATAGGTAGAACAGATGATGCAGCCGCTAAACCAGTAAAATCCATCAAATCATTAGCTATCATTAAATTTTCTGTATCTG
>NZ_JAYGHV010000393.1:0-28786 GCF_034932145.1 Spirulina sp. 06S082
CGTCCCTGCGATTTTGCGATCGAATTGTGCGGTTTTTGGGGTATGGGTGAGAATTTCGGCGAGTATATTTTCGCTAAAGTGACGTAGCAGAGTTTGCGGCTCGTAAGATTGTGATACTTCTGTTGGTGTATTAAATCCAGTAGCACAAGCGAGGGGCATAGCTTCCGCATAGTCTTGTAAGATCGTTTCGTAGCGATCGGAAACAATTTCCCAACTGGGATAGATAGCAAAATAATTCGTTTTCTTCCTTTTTTTAGCTTGAGTAGAAGCAATTTGCTGATATTTCAACGCAGGAATATATTCATCTTTAAAAATAATCTCTCTGAGGGTGCGAGTGTAACCATACCAAAAGAGTAAATCCGATCCAAATTGAAGATTATCAGCACTGTAAGTCGCGAGAAAGTGGAGATCGTTTAAAAGTTTAATAATATTATTAACCGTTGCATGATTATAACTTCCCAGTTTAACGTTTGTCCCTACTCGATAGCAACTAATCGGCCAGCATTGTAAGTTAAAATCTTCCGGAAGTTCAGTTTCTAAATAACGAGCCAGTTCCCATGAAGGAAGAGGAATATTATCATGAGTAGGAAGGAGAAAATATTGCGGGCGAATTTTTTCTGTTAACTCATCCAAGGCGATCGCAATGCCTAATTTTTCTTCGAGAAAAGTTGCTAAACCACCCCGACGCAAATGAAAGGGATGAATATTCCCCGACGGTTTTTCTGCAATTTCATCCGTTTCTATCCACAGATAAAATTCTCCTTGCTGCACAAAATCTTCTGTATTGTCGGGAATCCAAGTTCCATGTAAAATGTTAGTCATCAGATCGCAATGATAAATTTTTGAGGTTGCCAAGCAGAGTAACGATCTCTTGTACTCCCAAGCCAAGCGATCGCGAAATTGGCAATATTCTACCAAAAAAAAGTAGGGTTGGCGTTATCTACAAAAAAAACTATCATAGTGCAAGAGCATTGAATTGGAGGCGATCGTGTCAGAAGAAAGAACTTATCTCGAATTATCCGAAGCAGGTGATGGCTCCCATAAATTTTACGAAGCGATTATTAATGGGACAGAAGTTACAATTCGCTATGGACGCATTGGCGATCGCGGTCGTAGCCAAACTAAAACCTATCCTACTCCTGAAAAAGCCAAAGCGGAAGTAGAAAAGAAAATTCGTGAAAAACGTCGCAAAGGATACGAAGATGCTGTTATCGGAGTGCGAAAAAAACGCCCTGTTACTCGCAGAGAAATAACCAGTACGCGATCGACTGCAAAAACTGCCCCGGTTGTCTGGAAATTTGCCTCGGGTTCTTCCGCATTTGGTATCTTTATTGCTGAGGATCGCTGTTGGTTAGGCAATCAAAAAGGGCATATTTTCGCCCTGACACCCACAGGAGAAGTATTGCAACAATTGAGTTTACCTGATGGGGTAAAATGTATCGTCGCTGATGATGATTGGTTGTATGCGGGTTGTGATGATGGGAAGGTCTACGATCTCACGGGTAAAATCCCCCGTGTTGCTTATGAAATAGCCCCAGATGTTGATATTTTTTGGTTAGATATTAAAGATGGTATTTTAGGGGTTTCTGATGCCAATGGTAGCGTGGTGGCGATCGACCATGAAGGCGATTCTCAATGGACTCGAAAAAGCAAAGGAAATCATGGCTGGATGGTGCGTTGTGATGAAATTGGACTCTATCACGGCCACAGTCAAGGCGTAACTATGTATGATTGGGAAGATGGGAAATTAATTTGGGATTTGCCTACAAATGGAGCAGTTTTATTTGGTTGGCAGGAAGAAGGAATGGTTTATGCTAGTACGGGACGCAATCAAGTTTTTGCGATCGCGAAAAAAGGAGAAATTAAAAGCATTTATCAATGCGATGCTCCTGTTTATTCTTGCGCGACGGCTGAAGCAGGTCAATATATTTTTGCTGCCGATAATCAATCTTCTATTTATTGTTTTAATGAGTCGGGGGAACGTCTTTGGAAGTTAGGAACCGGTTGTGGATCGGCATTTTCGATGCAGTTCTTCAATGCTCATCTCTACATTGTCACCACCAATGGTTCTTTAGCTTGTATTGATGCCAGCGAAACCGCAGTTCAAGCCGCAAAAGTGGGGACACTTCCGGAATTGGTGAATATAAAAGCACCCACTAATATAACGGCTGTAGTGGCTTCTAATACCTTAGAAACAACTAATAATGCTGGGGTTGGGGTTATGGTAGAATGCGTTAAAATTAAAGGAAAACTTCGTGTTCGCGTTGTTTCAGAAGGATACAATTCAGAAATTAATGTTCAGTTTCCTAAAGAAATTCGCACGGAAGGAGCGCGTTATATAGTGGATGAAGTCAGAGAGTCTGCTCGAGGAGGATTTTATCGTACTTTTGGGAACATTAAAAAGTTAGTGTGATATCTTTTCCTCTCCTTCTGTAGGGACGTTAAATTTAACGTCCCTACAATGTTATTATAGGTTATGATAGACAACAAATTGCACGATAAACTGGTTTAGTCGGCAAGATGCTTCTCTAACATTTTTTGATATTCTTCATAAGTTGCTTTCCCAACAAAAGTTTCTACTAATTCTGCATCTTTGAAAAAGAGAACAGCAGGAATACTGCGAACGTTAAATTTTTTGGGAATGGATTTATTGGCATCAATGTCAATCTTAACAACAGTCGCGCGATCTTCGTATTCTTGCGCTAATTTATCGATCAAAGGAGCAATGACGCGACAAGGACCGCACCAAGGGGCAGTAAAATCAATGACAACTAGAGAATTATCGGCGATACAACTATCGAAATCGCCTTCTTGAATGTATGTTGCTTTTTCCATGACAGAGTTTTGATTTGTACGTGGATAAAAAAGATTTATTGATTTTTAATATTTCTCTTTTGTCTTTAGGATACACTATAAATTCCTTTCTGGGATTAAATTCACGCTTATGCTTTTATTGCCAATATCCTTGTTTAACCAGTTCTTGAAACACTGAGAGATAATTGCTAGGAGAATATTTTGCCGTTTTCATCCAAGGAGTAGCATCAAAATTAATGATTTTTTCGTGTTTTTCTGAAATGGGTTTAATGCCACAAGGACTTCGATCCCATTCGAGAATCTGACAAAAACGAGTCAAAACTAAATCTTCGCAATTATAAATATTAATCAATTTTCCCTCAACTCTGGAAGCGGCTAAAGCCCAATTTCTGACCGCATCTCTGCGAATTGTTCCACCAAGGAGTAAAACATTATGAAGCTGAATTTGTGCTTCTGACCAGTCTCTCATGGTATAGTAAGCCACGCGAGCGCCAATAGAAAACCCCATTAGAGAAACAGATGTTAAAGCATTTTCAGAAATTATTTTAGGGAGGTAACTTTTTCCTACTCTTCTAATATAGTTTTTATGTTTATGCCAGTAGACGATCGCATCGGTTTCCAACCGTGTTAAATGCTCCAAAGAGGGGCTAAAATTCGAGCGATCCCACCAAAGTGCATAGATTGAACCTTGCCATCCCGCTTGGCGAATGACCTGCCACCACTGGCTATTATTTGGGTTATTGTGTGGGTTATCGTGCGGATCGTTAATGCCTTCCGAGAGAGAACCATCAATGAAAATCAATGCCTCGGGATTTCCTAAAGACGGCGCGATCGGGATTAAGTAAGGTTTTTCCATACTTAAATTTTATCACAACTTGCCTCTAATTTTTATGAAATATTGGATCGAAAGTCTGGCAGTTACTCGTCGAATTTTAACAGAATTATTGCGTCGTCGTCGCAGTTTGTGGTTTTGGCTATTATTTCCCGTTACCGTTCTTTTATTGAATGGTTATATTTTGGCAGAACGTGCCGAACTTCCGCTTTCTATGGCATTAAAATTTGCGGCACCTTCTACCCTCATCGGTGCAGCTTTCTTTTTTAGTTGTGTTGGGGGAACCGTGGCGGTTATCGTGTCAGAACGGGAACAACAGACCCTGAAACGCTTATTTTTATCCCCCCTCAGTGGAACTTCTTATTTTTTAGGTATTTGTGGGGCCCAGGGGGCGATCGCCATCGGGCAAACTTTAGTTATTTATACTTTAGCTGTATTTTTGGGCGCATCTTGTACGGGGTCTTTATTCTTGGCGATTTTAATTCTTTTTCTGAGTATTATAAGTTATGTGGGTGTGGGTTTTATCTTGGGAACGCAACTAGCACGAAGAACGGAAGATGTCAATACTTTAGTTGCTGCTTTTGGGGTGCCTTTATTGTTAGTGGGAGGGGCATTTTTTCCGACTTTGATTTTTCCGGAAAAACTCTTACAAATTGCCCAATTTAATCCTATTTTCCACATGAATGAGTCTTTAGTAAAGGTTTGGGCGGATGGGGCAAATTTAGCGGGAATTGGTTTACATTTTAGTTTACTCTGCGGTTTTGCGGCGATCGCGATCGCCTGCGGATGGTTATCCTATCGACAGATGTTATTGAGAGAACGAAAATTGTAAGCATTCACTCGAAAAAAAGGAGTCATGGCCGTGGAACGAGGAACGACAGTTGAAGCAACAGTACATCGGGTTGTAGATGGGGATACTATTCGCGTTTTTCTGCCTGGTATCGAGAAAGATGAATCTCTTCGCATTCTGGCGATCGATACAGAGGAATCAAATGCAGGAAATAGTAAAGCCGTAACGCCTTGGGGAGATAAAGCCAAAGAACGAGCGGAAGAACTCTTTCAACCCAATGATATCATAACGCTAGAATTTCCGGGAAATGAAGATATTGAAACCTGTTTGCAACGCTATCGCGGTAATTTTGGTCGCTTGTTGGTTTTTGTTCATAAAGGAGAAATTGATTTTCAAGAAACGATGATTGCGGAAGGATATAGCCCTTATTTTGTCAAATATGGTAATGCAATCTTTCCCGATAAACACCAACGATATATCCAAGCAGAACGCAAAGCACAAGAAAAAAATCTAGGAGTCTGGAATCAAATTACAGTGAATCAAACTGAAATTAATAATTATGCTGCTTTGGGGACATGGTGGCAACTTCGAGCCAGAATTATTGATGAATATCGCCGCATTAAACCCCAACATCAAAATTTATTTAACTCTCGTTTAGATTTCTTCAAATTGATTGAAAAAGCGAAAAATAAAACCTCAGAACAGGTGACTATTTTTACAGAATTGCGATCGATTCGGCGTATTTCTCAACGCAGTGGTTTAATTAAAATTGGCTCTATTCAACAACCATTTAGTTTATTTTTGCCCGATCTCGATTCTGAAACCGGACAAGAAACGATCGCCTTACTAAACTCCCGTTATATTAGTCGAGAAAATACTTATCCTCGTCGCAGTTATGCTTATGTTACAGGCACTTTAAGATTATTTAAAAATGCGCCGCAAATTTCCATTGTTTCCCCTGCACAAATTACCGATGAAATGCCCTCTGGAAATGGAACAATCACCAACCCGTAATAGCGGCGATCGCCTCTTTATTGTCTTCAGATTTCTCTTGACTAGAGGGTTCTGTTACCCGCAGTTCCGTGCAGAAAGTCGCCGTATTAAACCCCCCAAATCGCTGTACTGTACTCGTCCGCAAACGCAAATCGGGGCTGGCAAACCAAAACCTTTCTGTTACACTCATGGTCTCATATTCAGTGATTAAAATCAAGCCGTCATCCTCATCCATCTCGTAATGACCTGCAACGGGAACGATTTCCGCATATCCCCTTTCCCGCAATAATTGTCCTTTGCGGGGATTTTCGGGGTCGGGAATAAGGGCGAAAACCGTATCTCCTTTATGATCTTCTCCTTCTTTATCCCATGCCATTGCCCCTTCCCAACTAACAAAAGCACCCCCGATCGCCAAACTCGGATCGAATTCGTGCATTTTACAAATTTCGACAATTCGGGGATGATCTTTTAAAAGAAAGTCTACACTAATATCCGAGCCGCCAGTTTCAGCACGACGAAAGGGTAAATGATGGGTTGTCCGTTGCGATCGCCATTTTCCTGCACTCTGCTGAAAGAATTCTTCTGCATCTTTAATACCGTTCATTTTGTTTGCTCCTAAAATAAAGAAAATTAACTTCAATCATGAATAATCGTTTATTCTACCGTTCTTTTTGTTCCACGCCAAAACCGACGAGAATCATATTTTCTAACGGCTGACCTTCGGGAGGACGTTGATAGTTGTAAATGCGACGAATTCGCAAGTTAGGATTGATCAACGAGATAGAATCAACAGAAACAACACGGGTGTAACGAGTCGTCATCAATAACTCTTGGGTACTCCCATTAAAGCAAAAATGAGAAACGATGGGGCGAGATTCTTCGTAGGCTTTATCCCGAAGATAGTCTCCTTCAAGAATTAAACCATTTTCGTTTTTCGGGACAAAGAGAAGATTAAGTTGTTGAGATACTTCTTCCCCTTTCTCAGATACAGTATGGAAAGCGAGAGCAAATCCTGGTAATGTTTCAACTTGAGGAGGAGGGATGTATTGATTATCAGCAACAACTTTTAATTTTAAAGCAGATGTGAGAGCATTAATTTTAAATTCGGTGCGCGATCGCTCCACTTCTTGATGAGTAAGATAGTGATAAGTTCGTTCTGTTGTCCAGTTACCGAGGCAATGCTCGAAAAATTTGTGAAATTTTGTTAAGTCCATTTCAAGATTTTCCTCTAATTTTCTCGCTTTATTTTAGGCTAAGAGATGCAAAATGGGGAAAATATAACTCAAATATCTTTAAATTGCCTGGAGGTCAACCTCTTCGTATAAATCGCGAAAGGAGACTTCATAAGCAATTGTTCCTAGTTTTAAAAGAGAATTTTCTCCATTATACTCTTGAAAGCTCCAACGATTCTCTGATTCTTTAACCAATTGTTCGACGTGAAAACTATACGGGTCAATTAAAATATATTCTTGTAGTTCTGGTATTGAGCGATAATGGGTAAATTTTTCTCCTTTGTCATAATTTTGGGTTGACTTTGACAGAACTTCAACAATTAAACAAGGATTAACAATTGTCGTGCGGTTATTTCCTTCATAAATCGGTTTTCCCGCTACAATCATAACATCAGGGTAAGTATATTGAGTATAGTCTGGAATCCATAAACGCACGTCTCCAATAAAAGATTGATAACCTTTTCCTCGCATCCCAAATTTAAAGTATGCAGCAAAATTAAGAGCAATTTTGTTATGTTCTGTCGTTCCACCTGTCATGGAAATAATTTCTCCATTGCGATATTCGTTTTTGTAAGCTGCTTTTTCTTCTAACTCTAGATATTCTGCTGGAGTGTAATAGCGTTTTTGAGTTTGAATTTGCATTGCTTTATTGCCTCCGTCCGTTACTTGATTTTAAGATAATTTGCGTCCGATCGCGGTGCTTAATTCTGGATATCCGGCTGCAATGAGGGCTCGATCGCGGATGCGACAAGAATCGCATAAACCGCAAGGTTCCTCTTGTCCTTGATAGCAAGACCAGGTTAAGGCGATCGGCACGTTTAATTGTACGGCACGTTTAACAATATCAACCTTAGAATCTTCTACAAGAGGGGCGATTAATTGCGGTGCTTTTCCCTCTAATCCAGCTTTGGAAGCAAGAGATGCTAAAGTTTGATAAGCCTGCAAATAATCGGGACGACAATCGGGATAGCCAGAGTAGTCGATCGCATTAATTCCCAAGTAAATTGCTTCTGCTTCTTTGGCTTCCGCTAAGGAAAGAGCAATGGCAATAAATACGGTGTTTCTGCCTGGGACATAGGTAGAAGGAATAATATTAGTTTGTACGCCATCTTGAGGCAATTTTAAAGCCGTATCCGTGAGAGATGAACCTCCCCATTGCGCCAAGTTAACATCAATGGTAAAATGCTCTTTAATATTAAAATGGGCGGCGATATTTTTAGCAGCTTCAAGTTCTTTTTCGTGCCGTTGACCATAGCGGAAAGAAAGCGCGATGATTTGATAGCCTTCTGCAATTGCGATCGCGGTAGTTGTGGCAGAATCTAGTCCCCCAGAGAGTAAAACTATAGCTTTTTTCATGTTAATTTTTTATAGCTCAATTCAAAAATACCATTCCTAGTGGTCTGTCATACTTAAAATGATGAGTATAGCCCGATCCGCCAGGGATTGAAAATCCCTGTCTCATACAAAAAATCCATTGAAATGGATTAGGGTTATGGCGATCGCCCGACCCGTAGGGGTTTGGTCTCCAAACCCTCTCCTCCAAACCCTCTCCAAACCCTCTCCTCTCCTTAAGTAATAGTTCTGCATGGAAGATAAATCTCACGATAATTCCGGTATTCTCTACGCATTTTTAGCTTATGGAGCTTGGGGACTGCTGCCAATTTATCTAAAATTTTTTGGTTCAGTGTCTGCGGTTGAAGTGCTTTGCCATCGTATTCTTTGGTCAGCCATTCTTCTCGTTATTATCCTCACCTTACAAAAAAGACTTAAAGAAATACAAAAATTGTGGCGATCGCCGCGCCTGTTAATGATTTTACTCTCAACGGCAGTGTTACTCACTTGTAATTGGGGCATTTACATTTATGGAGTCAATAGCGATCGCGTCGTGGAATGCAGCCTCGGTTACTTCATCAATCCCTTATTTAGCGTCCTTTTAGGGTTCTTTTTTTTGCAAGAACGGCTGAACTATTGGCAAATCCTGTCCGTGATTTTAGCCGCACTGGGAGTCGGGAATTTTATCTGGGATTTTGGGCAAGTCCCTTGGATCGCCTTTGCCTTAGCTTTTTCCTTCGGATTATATGGCTTATTGCGAAAAGTAACAGTAGTGCAACCCATGTCCGGTTTAGCGGTGGAAACCCTGCTCATTTCCCCGATCGCCTTGGCTTGGGTGGGACATGGGGCGATCGCGCGATCGGGAAATTTTGGCCAGAGTTGGCTGTTAAGTTTTTTGTTCATCGGCTGCGGAGTAATCACCTCCCTGCCCTTACTCTGGTTTAATAATGCCGCCCGACGCTTGCAACTTTCAACATTAGGACTCATGCAGTATATTGCCCCAAGTTTGCAATTGCTGTTAGGGGTTTTTCTTTACCATGAACCCTTTACCCGCACCCATCTCATTTCTTTTAGTTTAATTTGGACAGCACTGGCAATTTATTCAGGCAATTCATTATTAAACACTCGACGTAAACCCCCTTAAATCGGACTAATAGTTGTCGGGCGTTGCATAATAGAGACATGAATCTTATGTTGTCAATAATCTCTCCCTCTATAATGAAAGATAATGAGTTTCGTCAAAAAGAGACGATTCCAGAAAAACTGACAAAAAAGAAGACAAAAAACCCGCCGAAGCAGGGTGACGAGATTCATGACTAAAAAAGTAATGGCAATGGTTGTTTCGGAGGTATTAGAAAGTTTAGCCATGACGCGATCGAGACTAAATCTTCGCTTACCTTGCCCAAACTTTCCCTCGATTCTGTTGCGAATTTTTTCATCTTCTCTCGCTTGTTTTTTCGCTTCTTTGCTAACATTTTTTGGCGGCCTTCCTAAAGGCACTCCACTGATTCTAATCTCTCTCTTGGTGCGCGTTGAGTAGAAAGTAAAGACCCAGAAGGAATCATTACGAAATACGAATACGACGATCTAGGTCGTCTCAAAGCCGTAGTCCAAACCTTAAATGGAGAAGAAATCAAAACAGAATATTTCTACGATGAAGCCGGTCGATTAATCGAAGTCAAAGATGCAGAAAACCACATCACGTATTATGAATACGACCAAGCAGGACGACGCATTGCTGTTGAATTACCGGAAGGACAACGGGCAACGATGACCTATGATGAAGTGGGGAATCTGGAAACTTATACGGACTTCAATGGAGAAGTAACTAGCTATGATTACGATGCACAGAATCGGTTAGAGTTGAAGGATTTAGAAAATGATATAGATGTGAGTTATACCTATACTCCAGATGGTCAGATTGAAACGATAACGGACAGTCGAGGAACAACGGAATTTAAGTATGATGAGTTGGGTCGGTTGTTATGGAGAAAAGACCCAGATGGAGAGCATTTAGCGAATGGGAATACAATTGAATATCAATACGATGATGCAGGAAATGTGACGGAAATTAAGACTCTTGCGGGGACAATTGAGTATGAATATGATGAGTGGAATCGATTAGAGAAGGTGATAGAAGGGACTGAAACAACGAGTTATAGTTATGATGAGTTAGGGAATTTAGAGCGGACAGAGTTTCCGAATGGGACGGTAGAAATGAGAACCTATGATGAGTTGTATCGGTTAAAAGTATTGGAGGTGAAGGATGTTAATGATACGGTGTTGGCGAAGTATGAATATGAGTTGAGCGATGCGGGTTATCGGGAGCAGGTGAAGGAGACTTTATTACAACCGGATGGGACGATAGTAGAGCGGACGATTGATTATGATTATGATGAGTTGTATCGTCTGTTGGAGGCGGCGATATTGGGTGGGGAGATGGTAGAATATGCTTATGATGATGTTGGCAATCGTTTGAGTCAAACGAGTTCTCAAGAAACACGGGAGTATGTTTATGATGAGAATGACAGGTTGAAGGAAGAAAGGGTGAATGGGGTTGTTGTTGTTACTTATTCTTATGATGATAATGGCAATTTGAAGATGAGAGAGGAAAATGGAGAGGAAGTTCATTATCTTTGGGATGACCAAAATCGTTTGGTGACGGTGCAGACTTCAACAGAGACGATTCATTATGCTTATGATGATGATAATTTTCGGGTTTCTCAAACGGTTGGAAGTGAAACGACGAGCTATTTATTGGATAAGAATCGTCCTTATGCTCAAGTTTTGGCTGAGTATACAAATGGGAATCTAGATGCAAGTTATGTTTATGGTTTGGATTTAATTTCTCAGGAACGAAATGATGTTGATTCTTATTATTTAGTGGATGGTTTGGGAAGTACGAGGGGATTGACGGATGAGAATGGTAATGTAACGGATGTTTATAATTATGATGCTTATGGAAACTTGATTGATTCTGTTGGAAATAGTGAGAATAGTTATCTGTTTGCTGGGGAGCAGTTTGATGAGAATTTAGACCAATATTATTTGCGACAGCGTTATTACGATCCCAGTGTAGGACGCTTTACAAGAAGGGATACTTATGAGGGGAATAATTTTGATCCGATTACTTTGCATAAGTATTTGTATGCTGGAGCTAATCCGATTAATTATATTGATTCTAGTGGTTTTATTGCTTCTCTTGCTGAATTTTCTACCGCTACGGCTCTACAAAAAGGAGCTATATTAGCATTACTAACGCATTCAATTACGCTTGCAGCGAATCCTCCAGAAAGACTTGGTGGTTTTGGAGCGGGATCACAACCCACATTAGACGATTTATCTCCTCGTCCTCGCGATCCAAGAGATTCCTTACTGCAAAGACTGTTGAGTTATCCTGGAGGTTTCGGGGCTGGACAACAACCCGATCTTCCTACTCATACGGGACATTCTCCGGATAACACCATATACGATCTGATTCGCTATATTTTTGCGAGTATTCCAGATTACATAAATGATCCTTTATCAATATGGGGGAAAACCGCAGAAGAAATTCAGCAAGAATTTGAAGAGAATGGCTATGAAGCTAATATTGAGCAAAGCACAAAAGGATCTAAAAAATCTAAACAAATTAGAATTAAACATCCAGAAATTAGTAATATTCAAGTACATCCGGGAGGTGGAAGACATATTACACCATATTACAAAATTTCGACCAGCACACAAGGAAAAATTTGGGTAGTTCCCAAAGATTTCAAAGTCGATCCGGGTATGAAAGGCACAATCGTTTCTATTCCTTAAAAATCATGAAACTTGTAAAAGTCGATCGCGTTCATTCTGAACAAGAAGTAGAAATACTTCAAAATCTAGGAGTTAATGCAATTACTGTAACTTTATCTAGTGATAGTCGATTTAACGATATGCGATCTATTGATAAAAATCGCATATCTTCAATTAAAAAAATAATAAGAGAAAATACATTATTTATTGGAGAACTTTCTTTTGAGAACTGCTTTAACTTTTTGGACTTTGTAATTGACGTAAAATTTGATTATATCCAGCTATATTCTGAAAGAAATCAAACATTACCAATTAAATTTTGCAAACAATTAAAATCTAAAGGAATAGGTTTTATATATTCTAGCCTCGAGGCATCTTATGATACCGATCCTTCTTGGATACTCAGAGATATACCAGATCAATTAGAATCTAATACTGACTTTTTTCAAGTTGATTTACTGCCAGATGTCAATGATTCTTGGCAGTTTTTGAAAGAAAAATGTCCAGATTTTCCTGATGAATTACAATTGTCTGATATTAATGATTTGGCAAGCAAATATTCACTTTTAGTTACTACAGATTTTTCAGAAGAAAATATTGAGGAAATTGTAGCTTCACTTCAAAATATTAAGGGTATTAGCTTTGTTTTAGGTAATAATCCAATTAGAAATGATATTCACTACTTTAACTATTCGGAAGTATTAAAAATACTGCAAAAGTTAACTCTATAGCTAGAGTGGTAGAGATGGCCGATCTGGTAGAAAGATCGCTTATCGCGTAGGGTGCGTTGGCGAAAGCAAAACGCACCGCATTAATATGTTATGACAAGATTGCTCAAAAGGATGAGAAGGGGGATTTGGTGAAGGTGATTGACCGGGAGAAGAATGAGACGGAATTATTCTATACCCTCACCGATGCCAACAGCAAAGTAACTCGTTTTACCTACGATGAGTTTGGTAATGTCAGAACCGTCACCGATGCGAAAAACAACATCACCGAATCAATATACGATGAGAAGGGGCAATTGGTGACAACAGTTTACGCCGATGAAACAACCATTGAAAGCGACAATCCCCGCATGGTCACGGTATATGATGCAGGAGGACGAGAACGAGCTTCTATCGATGCGGAAGGGGTTATTACTCACTATATCTACGATGTGGCGGGACGATTGGTAGAGACGATTTATGGGGATGAAATCTCTTTATCAACCTTCCTTGCGGAAATGGATTTAGGGACTTATCAACCGACGGAATATACCCTTGCTGGTGTGGATTGGACAAAGGTTCTCTATCCGGTAGCGACTCCTTTACGAGTGCTGAATGCCGATTTACCTCGGACGAAAACAGAATATAGTGAAGACGGACGAGTACAGGCAGAAATCGACATTGTTGTTAATTATTCTTATGATGATAATGGTAATTTGAAGACGAGGACAGAAGGAGGTGAGACGGTTAATTATGTTTGGGATGATCAGAATCGTTTGGTTGAGGTGCAGAGTTCAAGTGGGATTGTTAATTATGTTTATGATGATGATAATATTCGGGTTTCTGAGACGGTTGGAGGGGAGATGAGGAGTTATTTATTGGATAAGAATCGTCCTTATGCTCAAGTGTTGGCTGAGTATAACAATGGGAATTTAGATGCGAGTTATGTTTATGGTTTGGATTTGATTTCTCAGGAGCGTGGAAGTGTTGATTCTTATTATCTTGTTGATGGTTTGGGAAGTACGCGAGGGTTGACGGATGAGAATGGCAATGTTACTGATGTTTATCATTATGATGCTTATGGAAATTTAACGGATTCTGTTGGCAATAGCGAGAATGATTATCTGTTTGCTGGTGAGCAGTTTGATGAGAGTTTAGACCAGTATTATTTGCGTCAACGTTATTACGATCCGAGTGTTGGAAGGTTTACTCGAAGGGATACTTATGAGGGTGATAATTTTGATCCGATTACTTTGCATAAGTATTTGTATGCTGGGGCTAATCCGATTAATGGAATTGACCCAAGTGGTTTGTTTACTAACAATTTAAACGAAATACAAGTAGCTCTTACTATTCTCGGAGTCTTATCTAATTCCTATGGATTAGCAAGAAATACTTATTTAGCACTAAATGCAGATAACAATACTGATAAATTGATTCATTCAATTGATGCTGGAATGAATCTACTAGGTCTTTTCTTGCCTTTCATGGGTCCCGGAGCATCTTCTGGGCTAGCATCTGCTTCTGGAGGATCTTTCGGTGCTGCATATGTTGCAAATACATCTCGATTAGTGGGTTCAGTCTTGATTCCAACCAGTCAAGCTATTGGTAGTGCAGTTTTCATGGCTGCCCATCAGGCAGAATGGGAATTGTATGATTCGAGCGGAAATGAAGTAGAGAGTGGAGAGGTCAAAAGCGGCG
The DNA here is from genome assembly GCF_034932145.1 of Spirulina sp. 06S082. Taxonomy (NCBI): domain Bacteria; kingdom Bacillati; phylum Cyanobacteriota; class Cyanophyceae; order Spirulinales; family Spirulinaceae; genus Spirulina; species Spirulina sp. 06S082. The sequence continues at coordinate 14,182 of NZ_JAYGHV010000393.1, forward strand.
GTACAAGTCCCGGAAGACGATTAAATTGGCAAGAACAACTGTTAACCCATACAGAGCGAAAAGTTCTTAGTGCATTAGAGGGATCTGTTAATGAAGGAGATATAGTAGTAGTGCGTGGAACTTTGCCTCCATGTAACCCTGGTAATCGAGGTTGCCAACGTGCAATGCAAGAATTTGCTAACAAAAAAAATGTAACTGTCATTTATGAGCATCTTCTGCAAGGAAATCGAGGGAACTTTAAACCTTATATTTATAAACCTCAATAATAAATGAATACAACTTAAATACAATATGAACGAACAAGAAATTAAAAATTATCTTTACGAGCTTTTCACAGAAGAAATTTTTGAATCTCTAAAGAAAGAATTCACAATTTTAATATCTTCTGATGAAGATACTAATCCAAATCCTATATTAATACATCGAGCCACAAATTTAGAATTTAGTTATATTCCTAGTGGAGAATTTATTATGGGTTTTAGTGAACAAGAAGAAAATTTTGCCAAAAACATATATGATCCGATACCAGCTAATCTTGATGAAATGCGTCCTGTCCATCGAGTTAAAATCAAATCCTTTCTGATCTCTCGATATCCTATTTTGTGTGGCTTTGCAAGTCAATTTTGCGACTTAGATGATCAAGAAAATATCTCGCCCTTTTTTCCTGCATTTTTGACTAGAGCTGAAGCTGAATATTTAGAAAATGAAACAAAATTGCGCTTACCTTATGAAGAGGAATGGGAGTATTGTTGCAGAGCCGGAACTAAAACATTGTTTATCTTTGGAAATAATTTGATAGAAGAAAAAATACTCGAAAAATGGTTGGCTTTTGATTTTTCAGATGTAACACAACTAATTCCTAATCCGTTTGGATTATATGGTATGTTTGTGGGTGAATGGTGTAAAGATGAGTACAGACTAAACTACAATCATAATGCTCAAATCAAAAAAGGAAATTATGTAATTCGAGGAGGAGGGGCAATCTTTTGGCCTTGGCAAGACCAAGAGTGGGTATGGTGTATGTCTGCAATGAGAATGTCATCAGAGAATCTGCTAGAAGATGGCCGATGTGGATTAAGATTAGTCTATGAACTTGACAACTCATGCTCATAAAACATAACCCTATTTTGTCACTTTGGGAAAACGGAAGGGAATGAGACGGTTAATTATGTTTGGGATGACCAGAATCGTTTGGTTGAGTTACAGAGTCCGAATGAGACGATTGGAGGGGAGACGACGAGTTATTTATTGGATAAGAATCGTCCTTATGCTCAGGTTTTGGCTGAGTATATTGGTGATGATGAGATTGCGAGTTATGTTTATGGTTTAGATTTGATTTCTCAGTAGCGAGGAAGCACTGATTCTTATTATTTGGTGGATGGTTTGGGAAGTACGAGGGGTTTGACGGATGAGAATGGGAATATCACAGATGTTTATTCTTATGATGCTTATGGTAATTTAACGAATTCTGTTGGCAATAGCGAGAATAGTTATCTGTTTGCTGGTGAGCAGTTTGATGACAATTTAGACCAGTATTATTTGCGTCAACGATACTATGATCCGAGTGTAGGAAGGTTTACACGAAGAGATACTTATGAGGGCGATAATTTCGATCCCATTACGCTTCATAAGTATTTGTATACTGGGGCTAATCCGATTAATGCGATCGATCCGAGTGGTCTTAATTTTTTGTATTTTTCTCTAGGAGGATTAACTCTTGTTGACCATATTATTCCCAAGAACCCTGCCGATCCATCAGTAACACCAGGTACGAATAGTTATAAAAATGCAAGAATTATTTCAAGGGCCAGAAATCGGGCAAAATCAAACAAATATCCATAATTTTGATATTTGGCATTGTTTATTTTAGTTTGAGTTATCGTCCTTCAGGAATCGAAACCAATCATGTTCTATGGATTCACGTATAGCAGCCCACCCGAGAGGCAAATCAGCTAAAATTTGTATAGAAGAGTCTAGCTCTACAATTTTTTTTAGAGAAACAACCATCGCATGATCTACTGAGACATCAGAACCAGAATGAAACTGCCAACAACCATCATCCGAGTCATGAGACACATATAGAATAGGTATCCCTTTTTTGATAACATCGGTAGTTGCTAAAACAGCTACATTTGGTGGATTTTCAAATTGCCAACTTTTATTAGGTAACTTAGCCATAATTTTTCAATACTTTAAACGTCCTTTCATCTCAATTATACCAGAAATGTTGAAATGTACATTTCAACATTTCTGAGCAGAACCCCTTAGAACGTAGAAAAAAAACTATGAGTCTAATCAAAAAAACACTTGATAATGGCTTAATTCAAGCAGGTACTTTTTCTGAGGAGAGAGAATTCCAAATATGGGATCTATCTACAAAAAAAATATTGGCTCGTATAGAAAGAGAATGGGATAATTTAGGTAGAGAACCAAATCCTGGAGAAATCGTTTGGTTTATCACAACAGAGAAAGGAGACAAAGAAGCAAATCGTTTGCAATCTGGAGAATAAATTAAGAATAATACAGTGCAATCGCATTTCTAGAAAATCAGGGTAAGCGATCGCGTTTTATTGACAAACTCAAAATGGTGCGATCGCTGGGGTAAAATTGAGGGAAGTAGCGATCGCATTTCTGAGAGGGTTTGAAAGAAGGCGATTTCAAGGCAGAGTATTAGGATCGATACCCAATTGTATAAGGCGATCGAGTAATTGTTGATTTTTCTTCTTTTCTTCCTCTAAAGCCACTCGAGCGCGATCGCGTTGCTCAACAACCTCAACAAAATCAACAAAACGCTCTCCATCAGGATGAAATAGAACCAAATCTCCCTCATTTGTTGTAAATCTTATCCCCAAAAGCGGACTTATCCATCCTTCCATCTGAGAAATTTCGTTCAACTTCTTCCCCTTTCTCAACCATCCTTGCAGCCGATTCTTTTTAGGATTGTAAAGATAATATTCCTTAATGCCATGTTGTTGATAAAACTTAAACTTTGTGTCCATATCCTTCTTCTTATTACCCGGAGACAGGATTTCAAAAGCCACTTGTGGAGCAATATTGTCCTCTTTCCACTGCATATAAGAACCCCGATCGCCTTTCGGTCGTCCGAAAACAACCATCACATCGGGAGCCTGTCTTTGGGGTTCTTCTTGTTCAATAATTTGTTTTTGGGTTAACTGAACCGGATACCATAATAAATCGGCAGCAATAAAAACATCATCTCTGTCCTTAAAGAGAGCATCGAGACCCCCTTTAATGGTGAAAATTAAGCGTAATTGAGTGGTATTATCAGCCAAGGGTTTACCGTCGCTATCAGGATAGAGAAAATCGTCTTCGATGGTTAGAGGAGAAAGTTGTTGTACCATTGCCTCAAAGAAAGAAAGAGTCAATACATTTGACTCCATTATAGAGAATGAATCAATCATCAAAACTTGTCAAGGAAAAATTTGATTTTTGGGGCAAGTCAAGAAAAATGGAGAAAAGCGATCGCCATTGCCGCTCCCGACTCCAACCCCATCCTCCTCACTCCCACCTTCCTCAACGGAAAAAATCGACAAGGAAAACAGAACTATATCTGTGCTGAGTGTTCGCGAATACAAAGCCGTCCTTCTAGGACGGGGTTTTAAACCCAATTTTCTGATAAAATGAGAAAGCCTCTTGACCTCTAGCGATCGCATCGACCCATGAACGGCAACGGATTCAAACCCAAAAGACGGCGCATTAACTTTGCGGACAAAAAGAGCGATTACCAGAAACCCGTACAAGCGCCCAAAACCGACTCATTATCCGCCTCAGCCCTTGCAACTCAACAGGGTGGACAAAGCGGACAATTAGTTAAACCAGAACCATCACAACAAATTGCTTATCCAGTCTTCGAGCAACCCGTGATCTTGCGCCAGTCTCCGTTATGGTCTCGCCTCATTGTCTGGACAGTTTTAGGGGTTGTGGGGTTTGGCGTAACTTGGGCATACTTAGCAGAGATAGAACAGGTTGTTCCCGCTCAAGGTCAACTCAAACCCCAAGCAGAGGTTAAAGAAGTACAGGCTCCTCTGGAAGGAGTCGTTGAAGCGATTTTTGTCAAAGAAGGAGATGTTGTCGCACCAGGACAAGTTTTGATGGCCTTCGATTCTACCGCCGCCCTTGCGGAATTGGCCACCTCGCGATCGCTGAAAAAATCCCTTGAAGAAGAAAATAAACTCTATCGAAGTCTAATTGAAACCAAAGATGCCAACACGATCCGCAAAGCGATCGCCGACTTGAAACTTCCCTCCAGCATTCTCTTACTCACCCGCAACCGAGAAGAACTCATTGCCGAAAATCGCGTTTATCAAGCACAATTGGGGGGAAATGACACGAATTTAGCCGCCAATCAAAAGGCGAGATTGCAAGTCGCCAAAGCTGAATCGCGATCGCGGGAAAGAGCAGCCGAATTAGGAGTTGTTCAAGTTGGCAGAGAACTGCAACAAAATCAAGTGAAAATCGCTGATGCGAAAGCAACACTCCAAGCAGATCGCCAAATGATCGGTCAAATGCAGCAGCGTATTCAAGAAATGGAGCAGCGTATTCAACAAATGCAGCAGCGTATTCAAGAAATGCAGCAGCGTATTCAAGAAATGCAGCAGCGCGCTCAACAAATGCGGCAGCGCGCTCAAAATGAAATTCGAGGTAAAGCCGAGAAGCTGGCCATTGAAGAAGGAATTCTCAAAAAGATGGCTCCGATTGTCAAAGAAGGAGCAATGGCAGTGTATCAATACGACCAACAGCGCCTCCGGGTGAGCGAAATCCGGTCGGAAATCCAACAAATACAAGATAATGACAGCATTGAACAAGATAATGCCCGTATTGAACAAAGGAATGCCCGTATTGAACAAAGGAATGCCCGTATTGAACAAGATAATGCTCGTATTGAACAAAAGAATGCCCGCATTGAAATGCAAGAGCAGTACAAGCAAATCAACACGGGGCAAGCTAATATCCTCCAGCTTAATGAAGAACGGCAACGTTTAATGGCAAATATCGGCCAATCCCAACAAGAGTCTATCAATACATCTGCCGTGACAATTAAAGACGTGCAGGACTCGATGGCGCAAAATAACAAGCGCATCGCCGAAATTGACAGCCAACTCATTCAAGCGGTTCTGAATATTGTCGTCAGTAACGACAAACAAATTAAAGAACTCAACGGTAAGATCCTCCAAATCGAGAAAACGTTGCAAGATCAAGAAGTTACCGCCACCGTTGGCGGAAAAGTCTTCGATTTACAAGCATATCGGGGCTTTGTCGCCAATCCCAGCGAAACACTCCTCTCTATTGTTCCGGAAGATGATTTAGTGGCAGAAATTTTTATTACCAGCGAAGATATCGGTTTTGTGCGCGAAGGAATGAAAACTGATGTTCGTTTCACCTCTTTTCCTTTTAGTGAATTTGGCGATGTTAAAGGCGAAGTTATTGCCATTGGTTCCGACGCACTTCCTCCCGACGAGATTCATCAATACTTCCGCTTTCCGGCAAAAGTGAGCTTGAATACCCAATATCTCCTCGCTAACGATCGCCAAATCCCTTTACAATCTGGGATGGATGTGACCATTAACATCAAAGTGCGTGAAAATCGCAAGGTGATCAGTTTATTTACCGAACTATTTACCGATAGCATTGAAAGCCTCAAAGAAGTTCGGTGATAGTTGATAGTTGATAGTTGATAGTTGATAGCAATGTGCTGGGCGGGACAGGGTGCTTTTGTAATTTAATGGGTTAATGCTATTAAAATAATATTTTCCCTGATGCGATCGCCTCCTTTGCAAGTTATCCTTATAGCGGCTTCCCTATTCTAGAAATATTTCCAAATCTAAACTTAAGTTCGACTTAAACAAAAGCGAGAACAAAAATGAATTATTCCAATCAGGTTTCTAGCATCTCCCAAGAAAATATTTTAACACCTCAAGGACGGGGAATGCTCGTCATTATCGATCCCAGTATCGCGGATTTCCAGCATTTAGCAACTGGAGTTATTGCCGGTGCAACAGTCCTGCAACTCGATCCTAACCGAGATGGAGTCCTTCAGATCGGCGATTATTTGCGGCAAAACCAAGGTTTTACCAGTCTGCACCTCATTTGTCACGGCTCCCCAGGCAGCCTCTATCTCGGCAGTACAAAACTCAGTCTCGCTAATTTAGAACAATATGTTCCCATTCTGCAACAATGGGGAACCGGAAGAGAAGGCGATCGCGACATCCTCCTCTACGGTTGTCAAGTTGCCAAGACTGCACAAGGACGCGAATTTGTCAAGGCTTTAAGTACAATTACCTCCGCTAAAATTGCTGCATCCTTGAACTTAACCGGAAATGCTGCCCTAGAAGGAAATTGGCAGTTAGACTATCAAACCGGGGAAATTAAGTCCGATTTAGCCTTTGAACCCGAGGTGATGGCAACTTATCCCGCCGTTTTAATCAATATTGCTAATGGAGATGTTCAAGGGCTAATTGACGCGATTAATGCCGCTAATGAAGGAGGCGATTCTACCATTAATCTAGCCTCGAACGGTACTTATGAACTGCTCAGTCACACCGGTCCATTTAATACTCCCTCAGACGGCCCCGATCTCAATCGCGGTTGGAGTGGCTTGCCTGCTATTCTGACAAAAATTATAATTAATGGCAATGATTCCATCATTCGTAGCAGTTCTAGCGCTTCAGAAGCATTTCGCCTCATCTATGTTGACGGAACAACATCACAATCAAAGTCTACAATGGGAGATTTAACCTTAAATGATATCACTCTTGAGAATGGAAATGCCAATTTAGAGATTGTTGGCGGTGTCGCAACTGTTGGGGGTGACGATGGCGGTGCTATTTTTAACGATCGCGGCAAAGTTACCATTAACAACAGTACGATTCGCAATAACGAAGCATTGGATGAAGGAGGCGCGATCGCTAACTTCAACGGAGAAGTTACCATTAATGGCAGCACGATTAATGGGAATAAATCTTTAGGTACAACAGCCGATGGTGGAGTTGTTGAAAATGATGGCGCTAACGCTAAGTTAATTATTAATAGCAGCACCCTAAGTGGCAATCAAGGCGACCAAGGGGGAGCCATTCGCAACCGCAATGGCGGCACTGTTGAGGTGAATAATAGTACCCTAACACAAAATACTGGCATTAGCGGGGGTGGCGGTATTTTTAATGATAGCAGTGGCGGCTCGTTTACAGTTAAAAATTCAATTATTGCAGGCAATACCGGAGGCGGATCTGGTCCCGATGTTGTGGGGGCAATTACAGGAAATAGCAATAATCTCATCGGGAATACCTCTGGTACTTCGGGATCGATCGGCACAGGAAGCGATATTGTTGACAATCGCGCGATCGACCAAATTCTCAACACGACTTTGGCCGCCAATGGCTTACTTGAGCGAGATCCCTTTACCCATGCTTTAGTAACAGGCAGTCCGGCGATCGATGCAGGAAACGGATTTAATCTCGATCAGCGCGGTGCCGTGGCGATCGGAGTCCCCGATATTGGTGCTTATGAAATAGGCGCTCAAAGCAGTAGTGAGGTTCGAGATTCTGGTAGTATAGTTATTCCAGACGATACGGGAAGCATTGATTTTGGAGCCACATCTCAAGGAACAACACTCCAACGAACCTTTACCATTGCGAGTACAGGAACGCTATCTCTAAGTTTGGGTAGTTTGACCTTACCCACGGGTTTTAGCCTCGTAGGAGGCTTCCCCAATAGCATTGCAGCAACTAACGATCCCAATACCCCCCAAACACAAACCTTTACTGTCCAACTAGATGCCTCTAGCGCGGGGACATTTACAGGAGACCTTTCTTTCCAAACCAACGATACTAATAATAATCCTTATAACTTTGCTCTCACAGGAACAGTCACGAAACCTCTTATCATTCAGGTTTTGGATGGTAATGGTAATTTGATTACTGATGATACGGGAAGTTTTGATTTTGGGACGACGAATAAAGATACTGCCGTCGAGTTTACATTTAAACTCAGTAATCCTCGCACAGAGGCAGTCACTTTGAGTAATTTGACTTTACCCGATGGTTTCAAATTAGTCGGGAGTTTTCCGACGACAATTGCGGGGACAAGCGATCCGAACAATCCCACAGAGGCAACATTTACGATACAGTTAGATGCGACAACATTGGGAAGTTATCAAGGGGATATCTCTTTTCAAACCAACGATACTGAGATTAACAATCCTTATAATTTTAATATTAAAGGAACAGTTTTCGATCCCAATGTCAAATTACAAGTTTTTAGCACCGATCGAACTTTTATTCCCGATGATACAGGCATATTTCAATTTGGGGGAACAACAAAAGATAATCCTGTTGCGATCGCCTTTACCCTACGCAATATTAGTAGCGATACGATAAGCCTAAGCGATTTCATGCTTCCCAATGGGTTTAGTTTGATGGGAGATTTTCCTGCAACGATCGCCCCGAATAGCGATATCACTTTTACCGTTAAATTAGACGCTTTAGCGCAGGGAGACTACACAGGAGAACTTTCTTTCCTAACTAGCGATACAAGTTTGACAGATAGCATCTATAACTTTAGTTTGGGTGGCAATGTTAGCCAAATAACAATTCCAGATACCCCCGGTACAGATTCCCCAGGTACAGATTCCCCTGGTTCCATATTCTCCGATCGCCTACAAGTAAATAGTAGTCTCAAACGCTTTACAACAGGCAGTCAAGGAGGAGGAAATCTCAAATTTCAACTCTCTGACGATGCCAGCGATCGCATTACACAAATCAGTATTGTGTATCAAAATGCCAATGGCGATCGCACCCTAACAGACGTTCTTTTTACCGCCCTTCCCTCGCGTTTTCGCCCCAATGGATTTAATGCCAGCCGACAAACCTTTATTCTCGAAAAAATCCCCAGCAATCAAAACTTTGCGATCGAACTCCAAACCATTGATGGTGAAATTCTCACCCAAGAAGTTAGCTTTACAGAAGTTGCCACTGGGCGTTTTCAAGTTAAATTTACAGAAGGAATTTCTGTGTTTCTCGAACAAACTAATGAAGGCACTCCCCTCGGAGTCGGCAGTATTCAAAAGCAAGGCAAAGAACTTCTCGATCTGCGAAGTATTTCCGGATTTGTTAGTAGTAGTTTCAAAGTTTATCGAGAAGCTAACTTTAGCAACACCGTCGGCTTCTTTTTAGCCAGCGATGAAAATGGAACAGTAAATGGTTTAGCACCAGGAGATGCGGGATATGCAGCAGCAGCCATTAATAACCGACTGACAGATATTGAACTCTCGGTTTTCAATCAAGGAATTGGTGAATTCTCTCATGGATTTGCAGCAGGTTCGTTATTAGTTCCCTTTATGATTATGAATGGAACACCGGATCAATTCTTACTTGAGAATAATACCAACAATATTAACAATGATATCATCGCCTATTTCCCCTTCTTAGGCGCAAATCCCGATAAAGTCGATCACATTCGCTTATTGGCAAATAACACTTTTGGCTTTGAAGATTTAGTAAATGGGGGCGATAATGACTTTAACGATCTGATTGTTGAGGTTAATATTACTCAGGTCTAAAAAATCATCAAGATTGGGCGAAAAATATTTGCTCAATCTTTACATTTTTGTCTTTTTCCTAAAACACCTTGACCAACTGAAAAATCCCCCTTAAACTACAAATTAAGCCCTACAATAAACTTCAGGAGTTGAAAAAATGATTCAAATAGTTGGTACAATTCTACTAATTGCCTTACTGTCTTTAACAGCAGTTTCTCAAGATGTTATTAAGGTCGGGAATTTTGGACCAAATGATGTTTTTCAATTATTAACGGTTATTGGTTTTGTGGCTGCACTACAACATAGTGCAGTTGAGGTAATTATGTCAACTTGGCGAGATCCAATACAAGAAAAATACAAAGCTGACATGGAGCGATTAGATGCCGAACTCGCAGTCGAAGATGAAACTCCCGAAGAGCGCAAACAGTGGATTTTAGAGCGAAAAGACATTGAGATTAAAATTAAAGAGTTTAAAACTGTAACGAGAAAACTTGCCTTGTGGATTACTCTCCTTTCTGGAGTGTTTGTGAGTGTTGTCGGGATTCGCATTTTGGGAAACTTAATCGATCCCAGTCAACTCAAAGAAATGTCCAAATATCAATCCTTGGGTTTTAATATTATGGATGTATTTTTAACAGGTGCGTTAATTTCTGGAGGTACAGAAGGAGTTTATCAAATTGTGCAAGTTTTTAGTAGTTTCTTGAATAAGACAACCGAAAAAGTTAAAGCGAATTAAAATGAGAGAGAAGAGGGAATATAAGTTGTATTTTCTCTTCTTTTTTCCTAGTCTCTCTGCTCATGTTCCTTGCCACCCGTCGCCGCCTCGCTGTTTGGTATGCTACTGTTACAGCTATCCTGTTATTAGTCTTTGCGACAGGGTTTTATGTTTATGTGCGGAATACCCTCATCGATCGCGTCGATGACACCCTCAAACACGTTACCGAGGTGGTAGAACGATCGCTAGTCATTCAGCATCAACCTGCAGCCAATGGGGGCGATCGCGTTGATATTGCCGCCAGTTTCCGCAATAATACACCAACGAGAGCAGAGGATCGCATCGATCTCGAATGGTTCGATCCTGAAGGACAATTACTCTGGTCAACCTTTAGCAGACCCCCTCAAATTCCGTTGCAACTATCGGGAAGCGGAATTACGGTGCATCTTTCACCAACCTATCTTTTGCGACAAGTGACGAAACGGATCGAACAAGGCCGTTATGTTTTGGGATACTTGCGAGTGAGTCATCCTTGGTTTGAGGTGACTAAACCCAGTCGTAAGTTAATTTATGATTTAATTTGGGGAACGAGTTTAACGGTTGCTTCCGTTGCGGCTATTGGTTGGCTACTGTCGGGACTGGCGATCGAACCGATTAAAGAATCTTATCAAAGTCTCGAACAATTTACCGCCGATGCCTCCCACGAGTTGCGAAATCCGATTGCAACGATTCAAACTAATGTACAAATGGCTTTGGAATATCCCGACAGCGATCCCAAGGTACAGCAGAGACAGTTGCAAATTGTAGAACGGTTAACGCAACGATTGGGAAAATTAGTCAACGATCTGCTTTTTTTAACCCGATCCGATCGCGGAATTGCTCAAAGTCAATTGCAAAGTTTGCCGTTAGATGCACTGTTGATCGAAGCAATTGAAGAGCAGCGTTTTGTGGCGGAACGAGAAGATATTCTTTTATTTTTACACATTATCGAACCAGAAAAACGACACAATTTACAAACAGAAGAAGAATTATTTAATGTGGAGGGAGATTGGGATAGTTTAGCGCGATTATTTACCAACTTAATGAGTAATGCGATTGAATATTCTCGAGGCGATCGCACGACAAAGACAGGAGATAAAGCCAAGATCGAAATTGAGTTACAACGGGTTAAAAAAGATCGCCGTCATGAATGGTTGCAAGTGAGAGTAAAAGATACAGGTATTGGTATTCCTGAGAAAGATTTACCTCATCTTTTCGATCGCTTTTACCGAGTCGATCCCTCCCGATCCCGCGATCGCACTCTTTCGCAACCGACAGGATCGGGTTTGGGTTTAGCCATTGCTAAGGCGATCGTCGAAAATCATTCCGGACAGATTAAAGTTGAAAGTCAATTAAATTTTGGGACAACATTTACAGTTCTTTTACCCGTCGCTAAAGGTGAATCTTAGTTAAGGGGTGTGGGGGGTGAACAATCTTCCTGCCATTCAGGTACTCTAGCCTCAGAATCTTGTAAAGTGACGAGGCGATCGCGATAGTCTTGCAAACGAGAAGCCGATTGAGGTGAAATGGTACTCATGCGATCGATAACTTCAATAGCCTCTCCCCAATTTTGATGACAAACTGCATTGCTTAATTCTGCCTTCAAGTCTTGTCCTAGACTCGGCAATGCCATCCAGTTTAAACTAACAAAAATAATGAAGCCAACAAGGTTTAATACTTTGCCTTTCACGCTGTTTACCCTCTCTTTCTGCTCGTCTCAACCTCCATTCTAACTCGTCATTCAGAGAAGACAAGCGCAAAATAAATTTCAATAGGATGCGATCGCTGCACCTCACAGAACTCTCAATAAATCCTCTTTCCTCACTTTTCGTTCAACCTTCGCCTCGGCAACAATCCCATCACGAGAAGTCACCGTTATTCGTCCCCGTCCGCCAATCTCTGCAAATACCGTTCCCAAATTTTAAGAAGTCGCTTCAGGAGGATTGTGCTTATTGTTCTCTTGAGAATGAGATTCCGAGGGTTTAACTCGAAATGACTTTAACCAGTGAATGCGGCTGGGAACTGGTGTACGTGCAGGCTTAAGTCCTTGTAACATATCAGAAAGTTGTAAGCCTTCCCGACGAGTTTCTCGTAACTTATGCCAGACCGATCGCGACATTAACAGAGTATGTTCCTGACGTTCTGCGCCCAATTTTTCCAGATATTCTTCTCTTTCCGGCTGATAATCTGCCGAAACCACCTCCAGCGATCGCACTTTTTTCTCCTTAATCAAACCCGCCATCTGAGCAAACAATTCTGGATACAACCAAGTATAAGCAGGATGAACCGTAATTTTTAATTTGTGAGCTTTGTCTTCCTGAAAAGACTCAAGTTTAAAATAGCCGATCGCCGCTTTGCGCTGAGGCTCAAATACATAAGCACTTGCGACTTCTGTTTGCTTGACCAAACGCTCGAATTTTGCCGCCGTGGAGCGAAGTAAAGGGGTTTTAAAGTCCTGGATATGGCGATCGAACACTTGTCGCAACAAGGGCGGCATAGATACGGTATCCAATTGATAGAGTAACTGTGCTTCAGCATTGCTGACGGGTAGCAAATTGGGAAGGGAGGGTTTGTGCTGGGCGAGTTCCAGGACAATTTCCGAGGTAATGTCCCAATAGGTCATTTGTGCGAGAGGTTGAAAGCCATTTTGACGATAAAGGGCAAGGGTGTCGCGATCGCTAACATTGACCTCTAGCAGCCAAGTTCGCGCTTCCCAGATCGTCTCAAAACAGTGCCGCAGCAACTGCGAGCCAATATCTTTGAGATTTAAGGCTTCTTGGGGCTGTGCTGCCTGAAAATCAATGAGAACAGTCTGAACCTGCCAAGTGCTGCGAGTGCGGTTAAAAGGGGAAACGCAAATCAGCCCGCAAATTTTTTCTTGTTGTTCGGCAACATACAAATGAAAAGGGTGTGGGTTAGAATTCGGCAAGAGACGAGCCAGTTTGAGCAGCCCATACCACTGTTGAAACTGCTCTAATTTGTCCTGTAAAGCCTCTATTTCGCTGGCTCGTTCCTGAGTCCAAGATTTGGCCGCGAGTTCTTGCACGGCCTCATAATCGCGCAGTTGTAGGGAACGAATGATGATAGTGCGATCTGGGGGAGAAGATGAATTCATAAATCTGGCTCGACTTGGCGAGGAAATAGAGGGATTGTCGTTCATTTAACCGATTCCCTCTATTCTACCCCTTACCATTGACAAATTTGCTCGTACCATTTTCTTTCTATCTCCCTCAATTTCAGTTACAAAACTTTAAACAATTTGTTTAGAGATGTAAACTAGACGATCGGTGCGTAGTGAAAAAAATTGCCAAAATATTCTCATCCTGCGCGATCGCCTTGGAAAGAGGGAAATTTTTCCGAGGATGCCAATTACCACCAATATTTAAGAGGGCTGGAATTCATGAAAAAACTGGTTATAGTCGAGCGATCGTTCCTGATCGGTCATATTGCGTCAATGGTTTTTGGTTTGGCTGGCTTGTTATTGGTTCTCCCCAATGCTGAATTTATTGCCAGTCTTCCCCCTATTGGTCAGACGGCTTTTGGCTGGTCGATGGCGGGAGGAGGAGTGGCTTATATGGTGCTAGGAATCGCCGCCGTAGCGATTTACGCTTATCGCGTTTTTGGGGCTAAACCTTGGCTGACTTTTATGGTATCGGCGATCGCCATTTCCTTAAGCAGCGAACTCCTGGGAACGAGTACGGGGTTTCCTTTTGGTCACTATCACTATCTCAGTGGTTTGGGCTATAAAATTGGCGGTTTAGTGCCGTTTACAATTCCTCTGTCTTGGTTTTATTTGGGTTTTGTCGCTTATCTACTGGCGCGATCGGGCTTAGAACAATTGAATATTTCTAAGGGACTGCGTTTGGGAGGGGCGATCGTCTTTGGCTCCATTCTCCTGACCTCTTGGGATTTTGTTTTAGACCCAGCCATGAGTCAAACCAGCGTTCCTTTTTGGATTTGGGATCAGCCGGGGGGCTTTTTTGGAATGCCCTATCAAAACTTTTTCGGTTGGCTGGGAACGGGGATTGTCTTTATGACGGTGGCTACTCTATTTTGGGAGAAAACCCCTCTCTCTCTGTCGCGATCGCAACTGATTTTCCCGCTAATTGTTTATCTTGCCAATTTAGGTTTTGCCTTGGTTATGAGTGTAGGGGGGGGTTTTTGGATTCCCGCCTCTCTCGGGATTGTAGTGGGGGCTATTCCCGCGATCGTCTTCTTCTCGATGGCAAAATCCCAAGCACAAATTGCAGGAGAATGGCAAAACCAACAACAGTTCATCGTCAATGAGGTAAAGACAA
>NZ_JAYGHV010000394.1:0-27532 GCF_034932145.1 Spirulina sp. 06S082
AAGAAGGGAAGTGGTAAACCCGTGGTGGGCAAAACCCCCGTCGCAACGCCAATATTGATCGAAGATTGACCGATTAACACAATCATCACCCCTATCGCAATTGTTTTTTGAATGGGTTGGGTGGCTCTCATGGCAATAAAAACAGCGAGGGTTGCATAAGCAATTAACAGCGTTAACAAAAAAATACTGCCGACAAAACCAAATTCTTCGGCAAAGACCGCAAAAATAAAGTCGGTATATTGAATGGGCAAATAGAACAATTTTTGCTGAGAAAGTCCAAACCCCGATCCCCATATTCCCCCGGAACCAATGGCTAAAAGACTTTGAATCAATTGATAGCCATCCTGCATGGGATCTTGCCAAGGGTCGAGAAAGGACATGATTCTGCGTCGTTGATATTCTTGGGAATAAATACTACTGACTGCGAGTAAAATTCCCGAAATAGCTGTACTTCCCAGTTGCAGCCAAGGTAAACCCGCAGCGACGGCCATTAACCAAAGGGTCATGCCACAAAGGGCGGTTGTACTGAGATTGGGTTGTAGGAGAATCCCCCCGAGAATAATGGCAAAAATCCCCAGCCAAAATACCCGCGTTAACCATGAGAGTTGTTTCCAGCGTCCAAATATGCTGGCACTTTGCACGACGAGAAAGGGTTTAATTAGTTCTGAGGGTTGAATGGGAATTGAGGCTACGGTAATCCATCGCGTTGCACCATTGACGGTGGTGCCGACTCCAGGGATGAGAATGGCAATCATTAACCCCAATAACACAAACAAAATCCAGCGAGAGACGGGGAGAAGATAGCGGAAAGGCGATCGCGCGATAATATTAAAGGCGATCGTGCCTAACAAGATCCAGATAATTTGTCGCTTGAAGTAATAAAAACCATCTCCCACTTCAGCATCAGCAACGGGATAAGAGGCAGAAAAGAGAACAACCAATCCCATAAACATCCAAATCATGGTCAACCAGCGCACTAAACGAGCTTCGATCGCCCAGTTGGAAACACCAGAATCAAAAAAGGGAATAAAATAACGGATATCAATCATCAGTGAATAGTCATCAATTTATGACAAATAATTGCATCCATCTTAATTGCCTTGTAAAGTTTTTTGTACATTGTCCCAAATGCCTTTCAGGGTTTGTTTGATTTGGCGTTTGGTTTCCCAGCGTATAAAATCTCGTTCGTAGTCTTCTCCTTTGGTTTGAAACGCCTTCCACCCACTCAGAGAAACCATAAGAATTGCCACTAAAATCCCGTAGCGCGACCAACTCATTCCTCCACCACCGAGTAGGTCAAAAGCGACCAAAAAACTACTCAACATTGTATAGGCGATCGCTTTCTGACGAAATCTCTCTTGACGGTAGAGGTTAAATGCTTGACGTTTGGTTTTGTCAATCTTCTGCTGTAACCATAGTTGTTCCGCTTCTTGTAGCGATGTTGGAGAAATGCCCAAATCTGCGGCAATTTCTTGTAACTGCGTTTCAGTCAATTCACCATTCTCGTTTTGGCTGGCGATCGCGATGTGGAGAATCTGCTGAATCTCTTCCTGTTGATAGGTTTTGAAAGAGGGAGAGTCGGAGACAGTCATGAGAATTTTCCGATCGGTAATGGGTTTAAAAACAATTTTCTTCCATTTTCCATTATAAAGTACAAACTCCAGAGAACTTTGCCATGCTCTTCTCATCGCAGGTTTTAGCTTCTCTCTCTGTGGCTGAACTTATAGCAAATATTTATTCTATTACCCATAGTCTGTAAATAAAGTATCGAGTAATGCGGCCGAGCGAATGGATTTGCTGAGATGGTATTGGGTATAATTTCGCAATACCTTTTCTACACCCAGCCAACCCATTTTTAAAGAAGTTGAGGAATGCAATAGAGGTAATTTTGCCTCGATTTCTCCAAAGTGAGTTAATTCTGGAGCCGTTAGAGTTTGTAGGAGAAATATTTCTAGGGCATTGAGACGAGTGTGAACAGTAATTGATGTAGACGGGTTCGGCGATCGCTCTAATTCTAAGGGTAAACGCAGAAGCCCTCCCGCATCGAAACTCATCCCCACGATCCACTGTGGATTATCAAAAACTGGCGCGATCGCCTCTCCTGTCAGACAACAGTGTTGAATTTGGGGACTCAATCCCCCAATGGTTAAAAGATGGAAAATGCCGTGGGCTAAATGAGAGAGAATCGAAGTGGCAGAAATGTCGCGATCGCCGGAAAGTGTTAAATTGTTTAAACGTTGCAGGTGTTCGGTTAAAAGCAGATAGATGTCCTCTTGAGTGCGATCGCTTAACGCTAAAGCCAAAACAATTTCTGCCCAATATTGACTGGTTGAAAGTTTGCCCAAATCTTTACTTAAACTAGGATAAGAAGCAAGAGTTTCCGCTTGCAGAATGCGATCGAGCGATCGCCCTTTAGAAATGAGCAATTCATTAGTCACAAATGGCTCAATTCGCCCGCGTAATTGGGACTTTTGTTTCCTCGAACCAGGCGCAACCGCTCGCACTAAACCATATTCTGGCGTTAATATCGTGACAATGCGATCGCTTTCTCCCAAGGGAATACTCTTCAAATTAATCCCCGTTGCCTTATAAGTTCTGCTCATTAATTATGAATTATGAATTATCAAAACTTAAACAAACTCAGTATATAGCTATCAACTATCAACTATCAACTATCAACTATTTATTCGCTCTTTGGCGAATCAATTCAACACCGTGAGAAGTACCCAAACGGGTAGCCCCCGCAAGAATTAAATCGAGGGCTTGTTGAGGGGTACGAATGCCCCCCGACGCTTTAATTCCAATGCGTCCTTTGGTAATTTCTCTTAATAAGTTTACATCCTCTACTGTTGCCCCACCAAACCAACCCGTACTGGTTTTTACATAAGCAACTCCCGCATCCATACAGATTTCTGCCCCCAAACGAATCTCAGTTTTACTCAGAATTGAAGTTTCTAAAACAGCCTTCACCGTTTGCCCAGTTTCGCCACAAATCTCAGAAATTTCTCGATAAATTTCCTCTGTTTTGCCAACTTTTAACCACCCCAAATTAATAACAATATCTAATTCCGTTGCACCATTATCTACCGCTTCTCTTGCTTCATAGAGCTTCACAGCAGAGGTTGTGGCACCAGAAGGAAAACCAATTACCGCACAAACTCGAGGAGATTTATTATGTAAAAACTCTGCGGCTTCTCGTACTGCATTGGGATAAACGCATACAGCAGGAAAATCATATTGTACGGCTTCCGAACAGCCTTGCTTAATTTCTGGCAAAGTTGTTGCTGGATTAAGCAGCGCATGGTCAATATAGTCAGCAATATCTATGTCCAGACGATCGTTTGCCATCAAAGTTACTCCAATTTTGTGTTTCGATATCTGCTGCAATCTTCACTATCACCGACAATTTAATGATTGAATTAATGATTGAATCACGGGTAACAAGTGACAGGGGATTAGTAGCCCTTAAAGTCGCATCGTGCATTCTAAAATTAATTTTTGATTGACGATCGCATGAGGTTGAATTTCTAGTGCTTTTCTAAAGGCAAAAATTGCTTCTTTGTATTCTCCTAAAGCAGCATTACATAATCCCAATCCATGCCATGCCCCAAAATGTGAAGGATTTAAACGCACAACTTGTTTGCAATCCTCCCGAGACTTGAGAAACTTTTTCTGAGAATAATAAAGAATAGCGCGACGATTCCAGGCTTCGGCAAAATCCGGATACATAGAAATCGTATCATTGAGAATATTCTTAGCACGTTGAACATCACCCTCTTCTAAAAAAGATTGAGCGCGTCGCAAGGTTTCCAAACCGAGTTCTCCTTTTTGTCGAAACCAAAGCATCCACAATTTAGCAGTTGCTTTCTCGCGAATGCTTTCTTGAGAATCCTTTAAATTGTCTAATAGTTTTTGAGTCAAAGAATTATTATTAAACATCTTTCAGTTTTGCTTACGAAACAACACTTAGTTTTCTAACATTTAACAATCTGAGAAGAAATACCGCCATCTGCCTCTGGATTTTATGAGAGAGGCAGATATTTCGTTTGAGAAGAGAAGAGTCAATGCAAATTTTAATTAAAAGGTGCTTGACTTATGATTTTGATGGTTTCTCAGACTCGCTATCCGACTTTACATCGGGGATAAAATCAGGACGCTCTCTATCTTCCCATCCAGGGGGACGCTTTGAATTATACCAAGCAATGGAACCAATTCCCACGGCTGCGATAAAACCAACAATATAAACGGCAGTAAAAGCCAGGGGAAATTGCCTTCCACTCACTACCGCAGTTTCTAAAAGGTAATTCATCATGTTTTTTGCTTAAATGTCTTATCTTGTATCTTATCAAACCTCAAGCGATCGCGGTTTATCGAAAAGATAATACATTTTGTAACTCTTTTGATTACTCTCGACAGAGTATAATGGAAAAACCTGCCCTCAGAGATTAAAAGCTCAAAAGAGAGTTAACGATAGATAAAAAACAGACTATAACTACCTACTATCCACAGAATAGGGAGAGTAACTCTACCAAATTGAAGGAGTTGTTTGTTGGTAATATTCGTATTAGCCTTTAACCATGTGCTACTTCCTAAAATTACCAGAATTAGTTCTATTACTAATAAAATATAAATTAAATAAAAAGCATAGTCAAGAGCAACAACATAGCCAATCCCCTCGGGTAGAGAATCCAACAAACTGAGATGATAAAAAACAACAGCTAAGAGTAAACCACTGATGGCCTCAACCGAAATGTTTTCAAAGGGAAGAAAGAGTAAACCATAAGCGATTACCACAAAAAACCATAAGGGTAAGAGATTTTTCAGACCGAATCGGAAAATATCGCGCTCTATTTCGATCTCGACATTAAACCGAGAGTATTGAAACTGAGATTTAGCTTTAATTAAGCGGCGATCGCCTAAAGTCGATTGGTTAATATGAGTATCCTGAAAAAAGAGGGCATTGGTAATGTGCCAATCAGTAACTTTGTCAAACACATTATTATTTTTAAAGTTTTTGATCACCTCCTCAGTATTTATATCTCGCATTCCGACAAAATCCACTACATAAATTAATTTTTCTTGTCCTAAAGTCTGATGACGAAAGCGAATAGATAGAATTTGGTCATCGAAGGGATAATGATGAAAATCAAACTTTTCATAAAAATCAGCTTTAACGCGATAGACAACATGATTGACTCCATCATGCCGATCTCTTTTAATCGGTTCATCTAGGGTCAATTTTTCTCCCGAATCCAATCTTTCGACGGAATAATTTGTAAATTCAATATCGTCAGGTTCTATATCTCCTTTGTAGCGAAACCAGAGATAAAAATCGAGCAAAAAAGATGAGGTTTTTTCATCGATATGGGTTACTTCATTGATATCAATACCCGTATAAACAATGTGGGTTTTTTCTAAATAGCTATCGCTACCAATTTGAATCAAATCGCCCTGCTCCAGTTCTTCTTCCAAATTATCAATGATAGTATCATCCTTAATAAAAGTCAGTTGAGTAAGAGCAGAAATGAATTTATCTTGATTAAAAACCCCCATTAAAACCAAGGGTTGAGTATTTCTTTGGTCGTTAAAATAGAAGGTTCGGGTGATTCCTTCAACTGCTTTTTCGGGGGAATTTATTTTTGTTAATGCGTCTCTGACTTGACGGCGCATTGTCGCGATATCTTTGAGATTGAACGTTTTTTGAGATGAATTTTCATTAGCAATGATAGCATTTTTAATGGCTTCAACAAGAACATGAGCGGAATCATGGTAAAATACGGAAAGCCATCCCGGTGTATAGCCATAACGCAACTCAAATTCATTTTTAAACTCTTCCCCTCTCTCACCAGAAATATCGAGAATTGCCGGTACAACAGCATGAATATCATCGGTAAAAAAGCCAGGGGTTGATTGTTCTTCTGTTGCATCAGCAAAATTTTGAATAAATGAAACATCACCGATTGCGTCTCCCCCAACAATGGACGAATTCAACCCATTCCTTCTCATTTTACGAACGAGTTTGGCGGCTTCAAGGCTTTCCATAGCGATAACAACTAAATCCGGTTCTTGACCTGCCTTTTTTAACTTTAGTAAGTTAAACATAATGCTATCTACCGTGCGATTAAGATCGTCGTTTAATTCCTGTACTCCGATAAAATTAAGTTTTTCTCCAAAGGCGATAAAATATGTTTCTAGGTCTTCTCCTAAACTTTTACTATAAGGATCGTCACCAGTTACTAAGTAAACATTTTTTGATTTAAAGACAGATTGAACATAGTGGGCAATAAAACGAGCTTGATCGCTATTCGTGAAGATGGTGCGAAAATACCACGGGTTATTATCCGTTACCGAGTCAACTGTCCCACTCCCTGTAATCGCAGGAATTTCGCATTTTTGATATACTTCGCCTGCTTTTAAAGACATTGCGCCAGTATAATGCCCTAAAATACCTAGGGCTGAGGAAGCACAAATATCTTGGGCAACTTTCCCGGCTATATTGGGTTTAAATTGGTCATCATAAACCAGTAACTCTAGTTTTTTGCCTTTAATGCCTCCTTCCTTATTTACTTTGTCAATATAAAATTGAGTGCCGTCTATCATCTCTTGACCGAGGGAGAGAAATGCTTTTTCAGTATTACTTTGAGGGACGGCGATCGCGATCTTAATCGTATCTGGGTTAAAGTTTAAGTTAACCCATCCCAGTACTAAAATAAAAGTTAAGAGCGATAATAAAAATAAAAGTTCTCCTCGGTATCTATTCCATTTCTTTTTTGTCTTTTGCATCAATCCAAGAGTCGATAGACTAGCCATTAATTATAACCAAACTCGTGACGTATTTTCTGAAATTCACAGATCCCTGCGATCGCCCCATTTTCTTGAGCTTGGCGATCGCGATACTCATTCTCTAAGTATTGACAGAAGATAAAGGGAGTATTCGTCCGAATTATCTTGCCTTTAATACTGTGGAAAACTCCTGAAAATCTGTGGAAAAAGTAACAATATTGTGGATAACTTAGGTGGAGGGCATAAAATTTAATAAGTAATGCGATCGCTCTGATAACTTGGCGGTTCAACATGAATCAGAATTCGCACGGGACTAAAACGTTCTTCTAAACGTGCCTCGACTTCTTCTGTAATATTATGGGCGGTCTTGACATCGGGTGCATCAACAATTAAGTGCATTTCAATAAACACTTGTCTCCCTAAAACCCCCCGAGAGGCGATCTCGTGACAGTTAATAACTCCTGGAACATTTATGGCGATTTCGTAAATCGTTTCTGGTGCGATCGCCATGCGATCGACTAACCAGGGTAAATTCTCTTTCAGGACTTCCCAACCGCTCCAAAAGACCAGCAAGGCCACAGGAAAAGATAAAACTACATCTAACCATCCTAATTGCGGCCAGCCCAGTAATTCTCCCTGCCACACCCCAAATAAGCCGACTAAAACTGCAATTGTTACCCAGATATCGCTCATGGTGTGTTTGGCATCAGCAATGAGAATAGGACTACCCACACGTCTTCCCACACTGCGTTCATAAAAAGCAACAAAAATATTAATCGCCAAGACGATCAGTAAAAAGCCCAATTCTGTTGCTGAAATTTTGATGGGGGTCAAATCTGCAAATAAGCCCCCGACCGCATTTTGTAGAATTTCAAAACAGGCGATCCCCAAAAACGCGGCAATTCCCAAGGCTCCCAGTGCCTCAAATTTTTGGTGTCCGTAGGGATGATCGCGATCGGGTTGGGGAGAAGAAAAATTGCTGGCCACCAGTCCCAGTATGTTATTCGCGCTATCGGTGACGCTATGCAGGGCATCGGCTTGCAAGCTGAGAGACCCCGTGATAAAGCCAACCCCCGCTTTAAGACCCAATACGGCAAGATTGAGTCCCAAGGTTAGGAGCAAGACTTTACGAACTTCTGCACGGTTATCTTTAACCACAACGGGATAATGGGTAATGGGGCATAAAAAACAGAAAAGGGTTTGTTTACTTTTGTTAAGCAAAATCAACCAAAAGCGATCGTTCTCTGATAGATTTTTTCAGGGACAAGTTTTAGGCGATCGTGGGGATCGGGACAAATTTCTACCCTGTATCAACTCGTCAAGATCAATTATCAACTATCTAATGAGTCAACTCTCTCTCAATTTAACTCAAGGTTCTGTTTCCTTTAAATTTACGCTGGATTCTGCCAATGCACTGAAGGCGGAAATTCAGAAACTCATGCAAACCTTAAAGGAGATTGCCTCTGAGAGGGCTGCGGGCAAAAAAAAACCGTCTCCCAAAGCCAATATGGAATATCGCTATGCGGGGGACGTTTTTCTGGAAGTGTTTTGCAATCCTAATATTTATGCCACACCCTTTGCGGCCAAGGTTCTGATTACCGTAAGAGACGATCGCCTTCGCCTCACAACAGAGGCGGAACTCACTCAATTAGTCGAAGATATCAACTCGTATTTAGAACAAGCTGTATGAGCGAGAAAATGAAAGTCAAGGTAAACTAAAAAACTCAATTAGATAAATTAGATAAATCTAGATAAATCAGTCGTTTTCCCAAGTCTCTGAGCCGATTAAATCTCCAATGCGATCGCGAAGTAAGTATTCGCATTTCTCTAATTCGCATTCGACAAAGATCCATTCACGGGCGGGAATATGTTGACAAAGCACATAAATGGGTTGTTGGCGGCTCACCACTCCTCTATCCACCAATCCTCTTGCTTCATCTTGAAGTAAATCAATGGAATAGCGAAAGGAGGAAGGGGTAGATGGGATAGTGGAAGGGGCAGATGTTAAAGTTGGAACAGTCATAATTTCACCTACTAGAGCGAGCCGTTTTGTCGATGTCGTTTTGTTGATGTCGAGCAATTGTCGCGAAATAATGCTGGGCAATAATGCCGAGCAATCTTTACTGGGATAACCGCACTTAGTTTAGTATAAGGAGTTACAGTTCGATCTCCTAGTCAGATAAGAATTCCAAAACTAGATTCTAATCAGCATAAGTTTAATGTTAGTAGAGAATGACAGAGGGGAAGCAGGCACCAAGCCGCTTTCGAGGTCTTCTTTAGGGAAATAGGGAGGAATAAATTCCCTTGTTCAAAGATTAATAGAAGTTATATAAAAGCATTTTGCCTGACGCTACTCAATGTTTTCTGAGACAACAAAAACTCCCACGCCAACCTTTGCGCGGTGGGCATTTGCCCATAAGAAAACACCCAAGGAATATGAGAGTTTAAATTTGGCAATAGCCACTCGACAATATAAGGACTACCGTATAGGACAAGGGCTGTGACTCGATCGCTTCTTAACAAATTTTCAAGGACGGATTTAGTTTCAGGAGTGAAACTGGCACTACCACGAAAGGGATTTCCTCGTGCGAAAAGTTGTAGTGTCATAGATGAGAAACTGAGTAGCTGCTGCAATGATTCTGGTGCTAATAGTTGCAATTCGTAACCTAATTGTTGGGGGATGGCGATCGCGGGGGTGTGGAAACCGAGAAAATCGTTATTGAGGAGATTACTGGCGACGATCGCATTAATCCCTTGGTGAGGGGTTTGGGGCGGTTGTAAGGGCAGATTTCCCCCTTGCTGCATTGACTCCCGTAAAATTGTCTCGACAGTTGCGCCATCGCGGATTTGGGCAAATTGAGAGGGATCGAAGGAAAGGGCGATCGCCGCATCTTGTTTTTGTGGCGATCGCGCTAGAGCATTCGCACTAATTTTTTCTTTCGCTGTGCGAATGCGATGGAGGGAAGCACGAAGGCGATCGCGGGAAATTCGCCCAGTTTTTACGGCATTCTCAATGGCTGCAATTGCTTTTTCCGGATTCGCGGGCATTAATAAAATATCTGCACCCGCTTCGATCGCCTGCAAGCAAATTTCCTCAGCATCAGCATAATTGGCAACTCCAGCCATTACAAGGGCATCGGTAACAATTAAGCCCTCAAAACCCATCTTTTGCCGCAGTTGTTCCGTCAGAATGGGATAGGAGAGGGTTGCGGGAGTCTCTTTATCCCACGCTAAAACCCGTAAATGAGCCGTCATGACGCTATCAACCCCGGCGGCGATCGCGCCTATAAAAGGGGGTAATTCGACCTCATGGAGACGCTTTTCTGAATGGGCGATCGCGGGTAATTCCAAATGAGAATCCGTCGCGGTGTCCCCATGTCCAGGAAAATGTTTAGCTGTCGTTAAAACGGGATAATGCTGACATCCAGTAATAAAAGCTGTTGCAAGTTCCGTGACGGCTTCCGGAGTATCCCCAAAAGCGCGAACATTAATGACGGGATTATCGGGATTATTATTAACATCAACAACTGGAGCAAGAAGCCAATTAATCCCTGCTGCAAGGGCTTCTCGCGCTGTGGTTTTCCCCATTTCTGCCGCACATTGTTGCGCGGTTTTGCGATCGCCGATCGCGCTTAAGGCCATGGGAGGAGGAAACCAGGTCCCACCCGGAAAACGCTGTCCCACTCCTTCTTCAATATCCGCAGCAATGAGAAGGGGTGTTTTCGCCCAATTTTGTAATTGACGCGATCGCGCTGCTAATTCGACCACACTTCCCCCCAGCAAAATAACCCCACCAATATTCAGATCGGCGAGCCAATATTGTAATTGTTGCTGGGTTGCTTCCCAAACCGGATAGCGAATTTGTTGGTCAAATAAATGACCAGATGCCCGCACCACAAGCATTTGGCCAATTTCGTTTTTCATTATGTTTATGTTTGTGGGGTTATTTCTGTGTCTGTTTCTATTTCTTCTGCAACGAGAGGTTTGCGATCGCCTTCAGTTTCCGGTTCAGTATTGGATGAGTTAGAATCCCCCACAATCTCTTCTAATAAGTGAATCATGCGATCGCCGCGTTCGAGAGCGCGATCCTCAATAAAAACCACCTCTGGAGTGCGTCGCAAGCGTACCCGTTGACCTAGTTCGCGGCGCACCCAACCCTTAGAGGCTTTTAACCCTTCCATTGTTTGCATTTTGACCTCTTCAGTTCCGTAAATGCTGACAAAAATTTTAACGTGTTGCAGGTCTCCGGAAACGTCCACATCGGTAACGCTGACCATTCCCACCACGCGATCGTCCTTGATGCCATTAAATAATAATTGACCGACTTCGCGCTTAATTAAAGCAGAAACCCTAGAAACCCGACGACTATTAGCCATAAATCCCCCTCAGTTCTTAGCAATACTAAATATCCAAACCGTGACGAATGTTGCGATCGCCCCATTAACAACAAATTCGCTTTATTTTCTCAAAGTGTTGATAATCCTAACATTCCTCTGAGGGTTAAAGCCACAAAAATCAAAATACTAACGAGCATTCCGACTAAAGCAACTGCCGTGACAGGATTTTTGAGTAAAGGTTTCAACCAACCAAACAGTGCAAAGAAAATCCCTAAAGTGATGGTAATAAAGTAACGCTGATAGCGCAAAACATTCTCAAAAAACTCTTTCATCGCGATCGCAAAAATATTTTTCCTTATACTCGTAACATTTTGCCGTCAATTCGACAAGGCCGATATCCTGCGGTTAACTATATCTAATATTAACCTTTAACTGAAAAAGCGTGGTTGCCACAAACTGGATTCTATTGCCTTTTGCGGGCTTATTTGCCGGGCTGCTGGCGGGATTATTGGGAATTGGCGGCGGGACGGTGCTAGTGCCGATTTTAGTAGGTTTGGGCTATCCCTACAATCAAGCCGTTGCTACAAGTAGTTTAGCCATTGTTATCACTGCTATGTCGGGAACCTTGCAAAATTGGCGTATGGGGTTTCTCCAGCCTAAAAATATTATCTTGTTGGGGCTGCCCGCGATCGCCACAGCACAACTGGGGGTCTATTTAGTCGGTCAACTGCCCACCTACCTTAAAGAAGGCGCATTTGGTGTATTACTAATCGTTACAATTTTTTTGGGGATGTTACGAAAACGTCTCAGGGATACATCTGAAACGACATCCCGCGATCGAGAAGGGATTAAACCCTTAATCTTCCGCTTAATTACCGGAGGGTTAGCCGGACTTTTAGCCGGACTTTTTGGAGTCGGTGGCGGTGTGATTATGGTCCCCCTACAAATGCTCCTGTTAGGTGAAACCATTAAAACAGCAATCCAAACCAGCTTGGGCGTTATTGTTATCACCTCCATCGCCGCTTGTATCGGTCATGCCCTGGAAAATAATGTTTTATTACTACCCGGAATCTGTTTGGGAGTTGGCGGTTTATTGGGCGCGAGAATAAGTACCCGCTATTTACCAAAACTCCCCGATCGCGTTGTGAATTTATGTTTTCGTACTCTCTTAGCTATTCTTGCCATTTACTTCTTTTGGCGATCGGGAATGTCACTGAACAATGTTTAATGAACAATTTTAACGAAGGATTATTAAGCAATCATTAATCTCGAAGAACTGTGATTAAAGATACAGAAAGGAAAAAGAAAACATTACAAGATTGGTGGGTTTACCCTCTCATATTTATATTCTTGACTTTGCAACAATCGTAACAATCGTATATTTTAATCTCTAATAAGACTAGACTTTTGAAGTTAAATCGGGTAATTGTATAAGTTCAGAGCAAGTCCCCATTCAGATGATATGCTAACCCCATTCAAGGGCAAGCAAGAATGGAAACGAACGGAATCTGTTGGGAATTTCAATCTGACAGAACGAGTTCCGGGTTAACGCTTGAACCGTGTTGCTTAAATTCAGGAAAGTTTTGTAACGATGTCCAATTCAACAACAGAGAGTGTGAGGTCGGGGCGGAAACAGCGATCGCGCTTCGCGACAGGAACATCCCCTTATCTCAAATCTTTCAAAAAAATCTCGCGTTGGTTTTCTCCCACGTGGCTGATCTGCATCCCCTTAGTTGCCATTATTGTCTTGGTTTGGGACGGCGCGGCAGTTGCCCAGCACGCCTTCGACCTTGACGAAATGGATATGAGCGATCCAGCCGTCATCAAAGGCATTTTGGATACAGTTTTTGTCTTCTTCTGTGCCGTGCTAGT
This sequence comes from Spirulina sp. 06S082, assembly GCF_034932145.1. NCBI lineage: Bacteria > Bacillati > Cyanobacteriota > Cyanophyceae > Spirulinales > Spirulinaceae > Spirulina > Spirulina sp. 06S082. The sequence goes on from NZ_JAYGHV010000394.1 coordinate 12,993, forward strand.
GATCTTCATGAACGCTGGTTTTGCAATGGTAGAAGCAGGATTCTGCCGCCAAAAAAATGCAGTCAATATCCTCGCCAAAAACTTGATTGTTTTTGGGATTGCTGTATTGGCTTACTGGGCGGTTGGTTTTGCCTTTATGTATGGGGCAACCCCCGGAAGCCCCTTTATTGGCATGAGTGGCTTTTTCCTAGCCAGTAGCGATCCGGCCACTTACGGACTCGATCCATTTCCAGGAGGACTGCCGATTTCCGTAGCCTTTTTATTCCAAGTTGCCTTTGCTGCAACGGCTGCCACCATTGTTTCCGGAACAGTAGCAGAACGGATTCATTTTACCTCTTTCATTATCTTCGCCTTTTTACTGGTTGCTATTTCCTATCCCATCACCGGTCACTGGGTTTGGGCGGGAGGCTGGTTAAGCGATCTTCCCTTTGGTGAAGATGTTGGCTTCCATGATTTTGCGGGTTCTACTGTCGTTCACTCCGTTGGCGGTTGGGCGGCATTAATGGGGGCGGCTTTCCTCGGTCCGAGACTCAACAAATATCCTGCCAGTGGCGGCGTTAACGCCATCCCCGGCCACAATATGAGTATTGCTACTCTAGGATGTTTGATTCTGTGGATTGGTTGGTATGGATTCAATCCCGGTTCGGAATTAGCAGCAGACCCAAACATTACCTTCATTGCTCTGACCACCACTCTTGCTGCTTCTGCGGGGGGGGTTCTTGCCACTATCACCTCATGGGTTAAAGATGGCAAGCCTGACTTATCAATGGTCGTTAACGGTATTTTAGCCGGATTGGTGGGAATTACAGCCGGTTGCGATTCCATTCCCTATTGGGGCGCAGTTATTGTCGGCGCGATCGCCGGAGTAATCGTGGTCTTTGCTGTTGCTTTCTTTGATGCCATCAGAATTGACGATCCTGTAGGAGCGCTTTCGGTTCACCTCGTCAATGGTATCTGGGGAACGATCGCCGTGGCCATTTTTGGTGGCGCGAACTTCTTAGCTCAAATTGTGGGTATTCTCTCCATTGGTGGTTTTACTGTTGCCTTTAGCTCCATTGTTTGGTTACTTCTTAAAGCTATCCTGGGCATTCGCGTTGGAGCAGAAGAAGAAATGCGAGGTTTGGATATCAGCGAACACGGTATGGAGGCCTATAGCGGCTTCGTTACCGAAACCGATACCTTTTCTGGAGGAACAGTTTCTCCGGTTAGCGGTAGCGACGTAGCTGGAGAAGTTTAAGTTTTGATGCGATCGCGCAGCGTGACTTTATTCATATCTCGTTAACGTTTCAGCAAATTGATATCTAGAAGGCCTGCCTTTTATCCTAAAATGAGGAATCCTAGGGGAACGCGATCGTGTTCCCCTCCTCTGGGTCAAAGGTAGGTCTTTACTTTTTCGCCTTCCTCGTTAAACTAGGAAAGTGTTAAATTCACGAGATCATTAAACTAGGAGACAATGCGTGTCTGTGCCTTGGAAAAAGCATTCTCGTCGGGTCAAGAGAAGACCCGATCGCGATCGAGACAAAACTTTAGGGCAGGGCGATCGTCAAAACGCGATCGCCGATGATTTTTCTCAATTGTCCGTAAATCCAGGCGATCGCGATCGAGGTAAACTCAAAAATGAACTGCGGAGGCGATCGTCTCGCGGGGGAAGGCCTCACCTACAAACCCAGGATAGAAGTATTACCGCCTACAATTGGTCGGTTTTGTCCTTAACTGCCAATGGCATTTTATTATTAGCAGTTGTCTATCTTTGGCAGCAACAGCCAATCCCTTCAGAAATTGCTTTAGCGAGTTTATCGGGTGCGTCCATGCAGTTACTAGCCAAAACCCCTCTTGCCCAAGAACAGAATAACCCCAGTCAGCGCCTAAATTACCGCCAATGGGTGGAATTATTGGCACGAGAAGCAAATAGTATGGCTGAGGTACAACCCAATAATTTATCGGTTCTCCTGGGAGATTCGATTACACTCTGGTTTAATCAGAATTTTCTCCCCACTAATAAAACTTGGCTCAATCAAGGCATTTCGGGAGAGAAAACCAAAGGATTATTGCGTCGTTTGCATTTACTCGATCGCACCAGTCCAGAAACTTTCTTCGTGATGATCGGGATTAATGATATCTTGGCAGGCATTAGCGATGAAACTATTTTGGCTAATTATCGGCTCATTCTCCAAGACTTGAAAAATGCCCATCCTCGCACCCGAATCATCGTACAGTCCATTCTGCCCCACAGTGCTGAAAAAGCCACTTGGGAAGGTCGCGATCGCCTCTTGGAAATCCCGAATGAACGAGTACGACACCTCAACGATCGACTCCAGGCGATCGCGCTAGAGGAAGATGCTCTTTTTCTCGATCTCTATCCCCTTTTTGCTGACGATCGCGGTAACTTAAGAATGGAACTCAGTACCGACGGTTTGCACCTTAATTCGGAAGGATATAAAGTGTGGTCAACTGCTTTGAAAATTTTCGATCAAGTTGCTTATCAGTGAGGGAATAGGCAACAGGCAACAGACAAACAGGTAAAAGGCAAACAGGTCACAAAAAATGGATACAAAAACTTTTAAACGCGATCTCAATCATTCCCCTAATTACTACCGTCGGGGATTTGGCAATCATAAAGAAGCTGTTGTAGCTTTAAATACTGAATATCAAAGCAGTTTAATTCAAGAAATTCGCGATAATAATTATCGTCTCGATCGCGGCGATGTGACGATCTTTTTAGCTGAATCTTTCGGGTTTTGTTGGGGAGTTGAACGTGCTGTAGCAATGGCCTATGAAACCCGCAGCCATTTCCCCAATGAACGCATTTGGATTACTAACGAAATTATTCACAATCCGGAAGTAAATACCCGTTTACAGGAAATGGAAGTCGGTTTTATTGAAGTTAAAACAGGGGAAAAAGATTTTTCAGTGGTCGAGACTGGCGATATAGTTATTTTGCCCGCTTTTGGTGCCAGCGTTCAAGAAATGAAATTTCTCAACGATCGCGGCTGTACAATTGTCGATACAACTTGCCCTTGGGTTTCTAAAGTCTGGAATTCTGTGGAAAAACATAAAAAGAAAAAGCATACTTCGATTATTCACGGCAAATACAAACATGAAGAAACCGTTGCAACCAGTTCATTTGCAGGAACTTATTTAGTCGTTTTGAATTTAAAAGAAGCGGAATATGTTCGCAATTATATTTTACACGGTGGCGATAAAGAAGAGTTTTTAGCTAAATTTGCCAATGCTCATTCTCTCGGATTCGATCCCGATCGCGATCTAGAACGTATTGGTGTCGCCAATCAAACCACTATGCTCAAAAGCGAAACCGAGGCGATCGGGAAACTCTTTGAAAAAACCATGCTGGAAAAATATGGACCGATAGAATTGAACGCACATTTTATGAGTTTCAATACGATTTGTGATGCGACACAAGAACGTCAAGATGCCATGTTTGGCCTTGTTAAAGAAGATTTATCCCTGATGGTGGTTATTGGTGGTTTTAACTCTTCTAATACCACCCATCTCCAAGAAATTGCCATTGATAAAGGCATTATTTCTTATCATATCGATAGTGCCGATCGCATTGGTCCCGGCAATCGCATCGAACATAAACCTTTAGACAAGGCGATCGAAGTAACAGAGAATTGGTTGCCAGAGGGTAAAATAGCGATCGGTATTACCTCCGGAGCCTCTACCCCCGATAAATCCGTAGAAGAGGCGATCGAGCATATTTTATACTTAAAAAAGGAAATGATAGCCAGATAAATCACTTATATCCGAATTTTATGCCAAATCCTAAGATAAACTTTTCGCACCTTTAGTCAAATAGATTTGTGCTTTCCGTTCTTCAATAAAATGATACATTTGTTTGGCAAAACGAGCGCTTCCGGCGATCGACTCTGCTATAACTTCAGAAGGGAGTATCAAAACAGTCAAATCTTGAGTCACAATTCCTGTCACCAAGCTGACTTCCCCTGGAAGTAAAGCTGTTTCGCCAAAAAAGTCCTCTCGAGACAGATAAGCAACTTCCTTTTGATGGCCGTGTAAATCCGCGACAAAAAGGCGAATTTTTCCCTCTTGAATGATATATAAACCATCATCAGATTCTCCTTCTCTCACCACGCGATCGCCAATACCATATACTTGTATCGCCGCCTTTTCTGCAAATTTGGCGATCGTATTGGGTTCAAGAGAGACAAAATAGGGTAAAGATTGTAAAAAATTCTGTATTTGTTCGAGATATTCTTCCCGTCGAGGAATTGATTGACGGACGTGATATATAGTCCGAATGGGGAAAGGAATTGTTAAACCATTCCGTTTAGCTGCGTAAAAAATGCTGGTTCTAAATTCATTCCTAATTTCTTCAACATATTGAAAATCATCGATGAAATACTTCACTTCATAAGTAATAGCAAAATCATCATAGGATACAGTTCGGACTTCTGGACGAGGTTGAGATAAGATGCGATGAGTTTCTGCTGTTGCACTTTCTAAAACCCGCTTGACGTGATTGGGAGGATCATCATAAGAGAAACCGACTAAATAGCGTTCAGCGTGAAGGGGATCGCCACTATGATAATTATAAATATTTTCCCCATCTAAAACACTATTAGGAACAATTAATAAATCCCGATCTAGGGTTTTCAAACGAACCGATCGCCAGTTGAGATCCACAATTTGACCTTCAATATCTCCAAAGCGAATCCAGTCTCCCACCTTAAAAGGACTATCAAAAAGCAACAAAAATCCAGAGACTAGATTACTGAGGGTATTTTGCAACGCTAAAGCAATGACCAGAGAACCGACTCCTAAAGCGGTCACAATACTGCTTAAATCGACTTGCCAAATACTGCCTAACATATAAGCGCCCACACTTAAAATAACGAGAATGCGAGCGATCTGTACGAATAAACGAGGAACGATAAAAAGAGGCTGAGATTTAGCTTTAGAATTGCGAACAAACAGGATTCCAATTAAGTTGAGAAGAGCGACGATCGCACTATATCCGATCAGAGATTCGATCCCTTTAAGCAACCAACTCTCCCGAGAATATCCCAAAAATTGGTGTACCACCACCCAAGTTGCAAGGGAGGGTAAAACGAGAATGCGAATATTTCCTAATAATTTTGCCCAACCTAGATTCTTGCGAGTTTCTAGGCGATCGACAATTTCTCCTAAAATAATAGTGAGAAAAGGAAATCCAACAATAAATATAATTGCACTAACCCATTGCGATCGATCCATCTCTGTTCATCCTATTCTTAACTTAGGTGTATGGTCTTGAATATCCGTTTTGTCTTGATGAATTTCCCAGGTCTTCAAAGAACCTAGTTCGGGAATTTGGAGAGATTCTGACTCCTCGAAACGATACAAGTCCTTGACACTCTCATAAACATCCTCCGTAACGCGAATTGTTCCTAATGTAGCTTGGTGATTGAGATGAACTGCAACCAGAAAAGTTTGCCCCCATAAATAATAGTTCAAATATTTACTATCGATCGCCGCCGCCATCATTTCTCCAGTGGCAATACCAATGCTAACGCCTAAAGAAACTCCATATTTATGATTGAATACTTGTAAAATTTCCACAATCTCAAAACCTAAGTCCATGATTCGCTTGGCATGATCGATTCGCGGTACAGCCAAGCCACAAACAGCAAAATAAAGTTCACCAATTGGTGCGAGAGATAGCACATCTAATTGTTCTGCTGCCTCATTAAAACTATTCATTAATTCATGCAAAATATCTGCATATTCTGATACATTCCATCGCTTTGATAGATAAATTAATCCTTCAATATTGACGACCAAAACTGTTGCTTGTTCTGTTGAATTTACGATTTTTTTCTCACCATTTTTTAAGCGATCGGCAACAGATTTAGGAACAATATGTCGTAGTAATTTTTCATTTTCTCGTTCCTTTTCTATGACCAATTCTTGTTGTTCTTTGAGATTTTGAATTACTTCATTAAAACTTTCGACTAAGCTGCTGAGTTCGTCTTGAGCTAAGGATTGTAGTCCTCCTGCCTGCATATCTCCTCCGGCGATTTTTCGGGAATCTTCGATTAGCAGACTAATCTGTTTAACTAAGGCATTAGCCGCCACGATCGCAATTGAGGTGACAATGAAAACAAGAACAACTGTAATTGTCAGAATATATTGCTGTAAATTATATAAAGGTTGGTAGGCTTCGGCTAAATCTATCTCTGCCAAAATCGCCCAATTCACACCTTTAATATCGACTAGATCGTAGGAACTGAGAACGGGTATGCATCGATAATCATCAATAATTTGCGTGCCGCTTTTACCTTGAAAAGCAGCTAATACTCCTTCTGTTTTTACAGTCTGCAATAAAATGGAAGTATCCAAACGTTTGATACTTTCGAGATTGTCTTCGGGGGTTCCCACTTTTTGCAGTGCTGCGAGATATCCTTCCGCATCCTCAAGGAGAAAACGCGATACCGATCGCATTAAATAATCCGCACCGACGAGATACACTTCGCCACTGTTTCCCAATCCTTCATTTTGCCAATTCTGCTTACCCGTTAATACATCATTAATGCGATCGACGGGAAGTTGTGCGGCTAGAATGCCGACTTGTCGAGTACCATCATAGATAGGTGTTGCAAAGAAGGCCGCTGGGGCTGCATAGGAAGGACGATAGCTATCAAAATCGATAATTTGGACGGTACCGGGTTCGGGATTTTTTCTGACCGCTTCGACTACTTCTGCAAAATTACTGTTAGCATAAGGTCCATCTTTTAAGCTCGTGCCAAAGTCGGTTTCTTTGTAAACAGAATAAACAATATTTCCCGTCTCCGTATCGATAAGAAATAAATCGTAGTAACCAAACTGTTTGATGAGATTGCGAAGTAAGGGATGATATAAGGAATGCAGTTGACTATATTCGCTGCCATCATTTGCCTGCATCAATTCATCTTTTTTTCCGACAGGTTGGGGATTGTTAGCAATATAGTGATACTGTAGGTATTGAGCCGCTCTTTGCTTGGGCTGATAAATTTCAAAAATTGGCTTTCCGGCAATATTTTGGGAAAGTCGCGGAAAAAATTCTTGCGTGTAATAATTTTTCAGGGATTGTTGCCAGGGGGCAGGAATTGGTGGGAGAGAACTAACATTAGCACTATCTGGGTCTGAGTTTTCTTCTAGGGGTAACGATCCGTCTAGGCGATCGAAAGCACGATTAAATTCAACCATTGCCGTGACGATCGTGCGATCTTCTGCAAGAGTTCCAATCTGAGCATACATAAATTGAAAGTAGGATTCAATTTCGGCTGACTTAGAAGAACGCACGCTTGTGAGTTGCTCAAAAATACGCTCAGTTAGAATGTTTCTCGCTCTCTGCCAAGTTAAAAAGCTAATAATTCCGACGGAACCCAAACTCACACTTAGGAGAGCGATCGTTACTTTGGATTTAATCCTTAACTGTTTCAGTCCTAGCATTGATTTTCCTCGTATTGAGTGGCGATCGCGCCGAATCTATGGAGCAAATTTTGTTAAGATTTGTTAAGGGAAAAATGAGCGTAAAATTATTAAAAATGATCTTTGGCGAGAATAGCTGGAGAATCATCACTGTATTTACCACACCTTAGCTTTAAAGAATAGATTTTTTGATACTTTTTTTTGTTTCTCTGTAAATCAACGAACCTTTTGTTTAAGGAATTAGTTAGAGTCTTTGCCAATCAATAGTTTGATACACCTCCCGAAAAACTCGGGAGGTTGTTTTTTGGCAACAAATTAACTAGAGTGAATAAGAAGTTTTATTGCAGCTTCAGGAGTCATCATGTCCGAATCTAACCCAAATAGCGAAGCCACACAACCGGAAACACCACCTGTAGAGGTGAGTGCAGAAACCAAAGCTCTTGTGGAAACCAAGATGCCCGATGAGTCTGATGAAATCAAACATCATACGATGGCTTTAATTGAAGCTATCAAAAAACAGGCACAGTCGAGCCTCGAGTCTGCTGGGGAAATTGGTCGTGAAAATTACGTCAACACGATGCGCCAAACCCAAACGACGTTAAAAAATACAGGACTCCTCTTTGATGAACAATGGGAGTCTCTCGAGAAAACCATCGCGGGACTCGAGGATACAGCCACGAAAAATTGGGAATTTTTGCTCAATGATATGAAAAAATGGGGCGATCGCCTCGATCGCGCTGTAAATGAAGCGTGGAAAATCCTCACGGAACCCGAGGAATCTGAAGAAGATTCCCCCCCAGATTCTGATTCTGAATCCAAATCTTAGGGACAGGGAAATCATTTTATTGCTCAATTCTCTTTTTATTTTTTCCCTAATTCGCTGAGTCCGCTTGCGATCGCCTTATGGTTGTTCTTTTGGTGTTATTGATGATCGGTCTAAGTGCGATCGCTGCTAAACTGCCCCCGGTTCCTTACATGACGGGATTAGTAGCGATGGGATTAGGGCTGGGAATTCTCGCGCAAAACAACGAGCAACTTGCACTATTACAGCCTTTTATCGCCCTCCCCCCGAGGGCATTCTTGCTTTTTGTACCTCTTTTCATTGCTCGTTTGGCTTTTAATATTGAAGGTCGTTTGCTGGTACAGTATCTTTCCCCAGTATTGCTATTGGGAATCCTAGGGGGATTTTTATCGACAGTGATGGTGGGGGGATTTTTGGTCGCCTTTGCCCCTTTAGCACTATCAGGGGCAATTTTACTGGGGATTCTCTTATCGGTGGTGGATTTAACCCCAGCCATCGCCCTATTGCAAAAAGAGGGTTGTTCTAAGCGGTTGCAATTGGTTTGGCGAGGGGAAAGTTTATTCAATAATGTCATGGCGATCGTTCTGTTTGCTGTGGTGGCGCAAACTTTAAGTTCGGGGAGTTATGGCCGCGGAATCGGGCAGTTTTTCGCCGCATGGCCGGTGGGTATTATTCTGGGAAGTATCGCAGCAGGATTGGCGGCTTATGGAATGCAACGCTGGCGAGAGAATTTTATCCTACAGGGAACAATAGGCGCGATCGCCCTGTATGGGGCATTTTTTGGGGCAGAGAGGCTCTATCCTGGGGCAGAGGCGATCGCCGCCATGACGGTGGGTTTGGTGCTGCAATGGACGTTACGCGCCCGATTGAAGCAAAAGAATTTTCAGCGACTTGCAGGGATGGTACAGGGAGTGGGAATTCTGGCTCAAAGTTGGCTTTTTCTCCTGTTGGGATTAACTTTAGCTGGATTACCTCGTCAAGTTTATGGAAGTTCTCACCCTTGGCTCTGTTTAGTAGGGGCGATCGCCATGGTAACAATGGCTCGGGCGATCGTGGTTTTTGCTCTGATGCCCGTGGCCAACTTTTTGCGGGACTCTACCCCTTTCTCTTTTCGAGAGCAGTTGGTGGGATTATGGGGAGGAATGCGAGGAAACGTGGCTTTGGCCTTGGTGTTAAGTTGGGATGCAGAAGCATCCGATCGCCATTTAGCCATTTTTATCACCTTGGGGGTAACTTTAGCCTTGGGTTTGGCTTCTGAGGGGACAATGGCGCAGTTTTGGCAGCGCTTGGGGTTAACTCCTCCAGCCTTGGCCGCCCAATTACAAGCAGCAACAGCAGAATTAGCCGCCAAACGCCACACCCTCGAAGGGTTATTCGATCTGGAGGATATTGAATCTTTATCTCGCCCGGCGATCGAATGTGTCAAACAGGAATATCGCGAGGAGGTGTACCATGCGGAAGATACATTGGCGCAATTATGGACTGAGACGCGCATGGAACCGGGGCTATTTCAACAAACTCTCTGGTTGCAAGCCTTGGCGATGGAGGAGACGGGATATCGGCAATTTTACGAGGATGGGTTGCTCTCGGAGTTGGCTTTTGTCAAATTAGAGTTACGAATGCACTTAAAACGAGATGCAGTGCTTGCGGGGTTTATTCCCCCGCCTTTTTATCTCCTTCGCGGTAATGAGACGAAGATACAGCAGGGGTTTGCGCTATTTTTAGGGGCGATCGCCTTTCAGCCTGCCTTTGCCCCGCGACAGGCCGATCGCGTCTCAACGGCTAAATATGAAGCAGATGGGGCGATCGCTTATACCTGCAAACAGGTGGCTTTGAATTTTCATCGCTTGGTTGAAGATAGCGGTTTGGGGTTAATGGTTGCTAAAAGTTGCGCTAAGGTTTATGAGGAAGATAGTTTAGTAGCATGGCAAAGTTTAGAGGCGATCGCCTCGCGCAATCCAGAATTTGCCACTCGCAAGCAACAAGAAGCCATTCGTCGCACCATTCATTTTTTGGATGAAGTGTAAAGACGTTTGCGTTAAAATAAAAGAAGTATTTTCTTCTGACTAATCTACTCAATTCTACAAAATATCATCAGAAAATATAATGGTAAAAATTATCAAGCGTAAATCCCTTGGCCTTCAGCCCGTTTACGATATTGGCGTAGAAGGGGATCATAATTTTTTATTAGAAAGTGGTTTAATTGCGGCCAATTGTTTCAATAAGTCTCATTCTACCGCGTATGCTTATGTCACCTATCAAACTGCCTATCTCAAAGCCAACTATCCTACGGAATATATGGCTGCGTTATTAACGGGAAATAGCGGCAATAAAGATAAAATCAAAAGCTATATCGCCAGATGTATTGACATGGGCATTAATGTCAGCCCTCCCGATATTAATCGTTCTAATATAGATTTTACCCCTGTGGGTAAGACAATTTTATTTGGCTTGTCCGCAGTACCTAACCTCGGAGATGGTGCGATCGAAAGCATTTTAATTGCCCGCAAAGAAAACAAAGGAGAGTTCAAATCTTTCTCTGATTTTTGCAGTATCGTCGATCTGCGAACTGTTAATCGGCGCACCTTAGAAACTTTAATTCATTGCGGTGCATTTGACAAAATCAACGAGAATCGCAATCAACTCGTACAATCCCTCGATCCTGTTATTAGTTGGGCGCAAAAGCGAGCAAAAGAACGAACTAGCGGTCAGATGAATCTCTTTGATATATTGGGAGGAGGAACGGGAAATAATAGCGAAACCAAGAGTTTTGATACGGCTCCGGTACTGGCTCAAACTGCTGATTTTTCACCTCAAGAAAGACTGAAAAAAGAAAAAGAAATTTTGGGTTTCTATGTTTCTGCTAACCCCTTAAATACAATTAAACCTGCTGTTGATATTGTTTCTCCAGTAAGTTTAGCACATTTGGAGGATCACAAACGCCAAAAAATTAGCGCGATCGCCTTAATTAGTGCAGTTAAAACGATTATGACTAAAAAGGGCGATGCGATGGCATTTTTACAATTGGAAGACTTAACCGGACAAGCAGAGGGGGTTGTTTTTCCTAGTGCTTTCGGTGAAGTTGAAGAATATTTGCAAGACGATGCACGCTTGATTTTTTGGGGGAAAGCGGAGAGTAAAGATGGTAAAGTTCAGTTCATTGTTGAATCTGTGGCTCCCGTAGAAGATGTACGCATGATAATGGTTGAATTGACAGTACAAGAAGCACGCGATCGCCGCATTCAAAATAATCTCAAAAGTATTCTCCAACAACAAGCTGGGAATGACACAGAAGGAATTAAAATTCCCGTTGTTGCCCGAATTGGGACGGGACCAGAGGGAAAACTCGTGCGTTTAGATCGGAAATTTTGGGTCCAAAACGATCGCGCTGCGGTGACGGCTTTAAACAATGCTAATTACCAAGCACGTAGCGAATATATTCTTCCTCATTAGATGCTTAAATCCCATATTCCGCTTTAGATGCGTTTACCCTGCGCGATCGCAATGATAGAGTTGATAAGGGAAGCCACCGATGCGATAATGTTCTTTAGGATCGATTGTACATTTGCTGTTTTTGAGAGCAATTTCGCGAGGGTAGGATGCCTCGACATAACCGGGGACGATCGCCCATAAAGAAGCAGGAGAAAGGGGGAATTGGGACAGCGATCGCCAGACATATTCAAAGCCCCCAAAATCAGTTTTATTCAGAAAAGTAAAGTAAGCGGGGCGATCGTGAATATCTGCAAAAGTAAGGGCATAGCTTAACCCAGTTGCAATTTCGAGGGTGTTTTCGTATGCCATCATCACCATGACTGGATCGGAAGACTGGTTAAATTGTTGGGCTACTTTGAGGGGATAATAGGGTTTCTGAAAGGCAAAATTAAAAATCACGCAGAGACTGCCGATCGCACCGACAAGGAGGAAAATGATAGTCGATCGTGGGGAGGATAAAGAGAATTGGCGATCGCGGCTAAAACTGGCTGCGATGAGGGCGCAGAAGCCAGGATAATAGATGAAATGATAGCGAGGGGCAATACTAATATCTTTGCCAAGAATGTAGATAATTGCGGCAAATTCTAACAAGACGCAGAGGGTAAAACAAGAGAGAGTAATGGTACTTTCTCGGGTGTTGGGGGAAGCGTACAATTTTCGTAAACCGCGCAGAGAAGAGGCGATCGCCCAGACCATAAATATTACAGTGAAGGTGATACTAACAATTTGCAACCATAGGGGCTGTTTTTCCACAGGAAGGGCGATAAACATAGAACTCCATCCCCCGAGGGTTTGTAGAATAGGAAGGAGGAAATTAGGCGCAGGGAGCCAACTGGTCTTGGGACTGTTAAAATGCTCTAGGAGAATGGGCAACCAGGGGAGATAAAATAGAAAGGGGGCGATCGCCAGAATAAACAGCCAGAAAAGACGAATAATGCCTACTTTTGGCGTTCTATAAAGAACGAGAAAAAGCGTTATAAATTGAGCAATGATGGCAAAAATATAAAAATAATGCACATAGATTCCCAAACAATTCATACTTCCCCAAAGTAGCCAAAGAAGCGGTGAATATTTCTTTTTTTGAAGCTGTTTTTGTATTAAAATTAAACAGCAGAGTGCAAAGATTAAGAGTAGAATGGGTAAAGTGTAGTGTCGTGCTTCTTGGGATAAATAAACAGCAAAAGGAGAGACAGTCATCATAGCTGCAGCCATTAATCCTGCTTGAGGAGAGAAAGCCAGACGGTTAAGGAGGTATATTGCCGCGATCGCAAAAACACCCAAAATTGCTGGAAGCGATCGCAACTTCCAAGCTAAAGAAACATCCCATGAATCAATTCCCAGCAACCACTGATGCAAAGCACAAAAGAAGAAGGGAGGATGGGTCGATTGCGTGGTAAGATAAGAGGCAATTTCGCTACACTGGGTTTGAGGATTTAAAATAAAAATATCTGGGATGCGATCGACGGCTAAAACTTGTTCTAAGGGTAGGTTTTCAAACCCTTTTCCCAAGCCAAAAAGCGCAGTAATGATTTCATCTATCCATAATGGTTTGCGATCGAGTTGCCAGAAACGGAGAATTGTACCGAGACAAAGAATTGCAGTGAGAAGGAGATAATGCACGAGAAAAAATGAGGTTGTGCGATCGCATTAAAACAAGTTTATTTGCCTCTTGAAAAAGCGAATGAACTCTATTATCCTTCATTTCGATCATTTTCGATCCAAATACTGGCAGGATGCCCGTTCCACAATTGATTATGGGTAGGTAGGGGTTTGGTCTCCAAACCCTTGCTATTCTTAGTTTTTTTCCAATCTCTTTTTCAAGCGTTGAGGATCGCCGCGATCGCCAATCTTCCCCCTCTCTAACAAAAATGCCCCATCGCAATAATCGAGTTCATTTAAGCGATGCGTTACCCAGAGAGCAGTTAAGTTACGTTCTTTCACTAAAGTCCGAACTTGCTGCACTAACTCAATTTGAGTATCGGGGTCGAGAAGTGCCGTAGGTTCGTCGAGAATTAAAACTTGGCAATTTCTGGCAATTTCCCCCGCGATCGCAATGCGCTGTTTTTGGCCGCCGCTTAAAGCATAGATCGGTCGCCGTTGCAAGTCGAGCAATCCTACCGCATCGAGGGCTTCTCGTACTCTAACCAAGGTTTCTGCATAGGTTAAATTTTCTCGTACCAGTCCAAAGGCAATATCAGCCCCAACCGTAGGCATCACCAACTGGCGATCGGGATTTTGGAAAACAAAACCGAGGGGTTGAATCGTTTCAATATTCCCCTCTCGCGGTTCTAATAAACCTGCCAGTAAATTGAGTAAGGTCGATTTTCCGCTCCCATTTGCCCCCAAAAGCATCCAAAATTCTCCTTGAGGAATGCTGAAGGAACAAGAGTCTAAAATCGGCACATTTACTTGCCAGTTAAAGGATAAATTGTTAACATTGATAGCGTTTTGGGACACAAAATTAGCTGATAGTTGATAAGAAAGAGAACAGGAATAAGAGAGAGAAAAACTTCATCTCTCATTCTTTCCTATTCTGACAGAAGAAATCACGACCACAAACTTTAAAGTTGAAGTCAAGTTTAAGATTAAGGAGATCGGGAAAACCCGAAGGATAGGACTAGCAAGACTTGAAAGATTTGGCAACTTTTATACGCGATTCCACAAAACTGCGATCGCCTTCGCATTATCATTCAGAACTTACGCAGTAACACCATATGTAGCGTAAAGTTTAAAAAAGAGCGAGCAGCAAACCCCAAAAATCAAAAATCTTGGTACAGAGCCTAAAATATGATAATATTGTTAGGAAATCAAACTTAAA
>NZ_JAYGHV010000395.1:0-26938 GCF_034932145.1 Spirulina sp. 06S082
TTAATTAGATACAGTAATTGTCCTGTTAAAAGTGCAATACAAAAGCACCCTAATTAAACAACTCCAAGGCGGTAGCGAAACTAATATAAAGCCGTCCTTATAGGACGGGGTTTCTACCCAATTTTTCTGATGAAAGCAAAATCTACAATGGCACCTCTGGTTTTTCATGGAGATGCGGGGGGTACAATTGGGTTTGCTCGTTTTTCTGAAGCGGATAGCGAGCTTATTGAAGAGTCTTGCTCTTGTTTTTCCGATGACGATCCCCCTAGTTCCATTGCTCAATTTGCCTCTGAGGTGATGGAAGACCCCCTCTTAATGAAGAAGTTAGGCGATCGGGTTTATGAATTAATGATAGAAGATTTGAGCAATCAACGCGATCGCTATGGGAACAATAGAAGAGGATTAAGGTGATGACTGACACAAGTATCCGGGATTATAACTATATTACTATCAATCGCTTTTATGTGGAGATGCAGGAAAGCAGTTACATTAGTGCGAGTTTCAATGAGTTTTCCGGTTTAGGGGCGGATCTCGAACACGAGGTTTTTTATGAAGGGGGGGTTAACAATCAGCAGCGAGTTATGCTGAAAGATGTTAAGTTTTCCAATGTAACACTGAAGCGGGGAATGTCTAACGATTTAGTATTTTTGGGCTGGGCTAGTAGTTTATTTAGCACCTTTAAATCTGCGGGAAGCGATACGAAAAATATTAGCGATTATAGGCGCAATGTTAATATTTTACTCTTCAATCAAGCGGGTGAAACAATCCAAACATGGACACTAATTGGAGCCATTCCTGTGAGTTGGAAAGCCCCTTCCTTGCAAGCGGATGGGACGAGCGTTGCGATCGAGGAGTTGACGTTAGCTTATGAAGGGTTAAAAATTTATGTTAATAATACACTAAGTTCGAGTTCTTCGAGTAGTGGCGCAACAATTCATTCAAGTGGAAGAGATGCTACGGGATATTTTGCCAGTAATTAATTGACTATTTGCGATTATGAATAAATCTATCAGAAAAAACTATTTACAGCCACAATTTCTCTATCCTTTGGGGGCGCAACCGCTCTCAACATTAAGTACATCAACTTTTGTATTACAAGCATTACGCGATCGCCCAGAATTAATTGATGCTTTACCCAATACTAATATTTTTTCACAATTTCAGCAACACCCATTTATTCTTAAGTCTTTACCTAAAGGCTCTCTTAAAAACATTCAAACACAATGGCAAAGAAGTGCTGTTCCTGACTTTTCTCCTCAAGACAACATTACTTACAGTCAGGATTTAGGTTCAAATCAAATACCAGATACTCCAGCTTTGAGAAACGAGGCGATCGCGCCTTCTAATTCGCAGCAAATACCCCCAAATTTGCAACGCTATATTCAACAGCAAAAAGAACAAGCACAAAATATAAATCCTTCATCTCCTCCTCAAGAAAATGAGGCGATCGCACCTTCTGATTCGCAACAAATACCCCCGAATTTACAAAAGTTTGTTTCTCCTCAATCTCAAAATACTTCTCCAACAGGACAAGAAAAATCGCCGATTAATTCTTCTTCAAGTTCTTCTCAAGAACAGCAAACACCGAAAAGAAGTCGTTTTGACCAACATCCAGGAACGCAAGTTCCAGCTAATATTCAGCGAGATATAGAAAAACAAAATATAACTCCTTCCTCTTCTCCTCAAGAAAATGAGGCGATCGCGCCTTCTAATTCGCAACAAATACCCCAGAATTTACAACGCTATATTCAACAGCAAAAAGAACAAGCACAAAATATAAACCCTTCATCTCCTTCTCAAGGAAGTGAGGCGATCGCGCCTTCTAATTCGCAACAAATACCCCCAAATTTGCAACGCTATATTCAACAACAAAAAGAACAAGCACAAAATATAAATCCTTCATCTCCTCCTCAAGAAAATGAGGCGATCGCGCCTTCTGATTCGCAACAAATACCACCGAATTTACAACGCTATATTCAACAACAAAAAGAACAAGCACAAAATATAAATCCTTCATCTCCTTCTCAAGGAAATGAGGCGATCGCGCCTTCTGATTCACAGCAAATACCACCGAATTTACAAAAGTTTGTTTCTCCTCAATCTCAAAATACTTCTCCAACAGGACAAGAAAAATCACCGATTAATTCTTCTTCAAGTTCTTCTCAAGAACAGCAAACACCGAAAAGAAGTCGTTTTGACCAACATCCAGGTACACAAATTCCAGTAAGCATTCAACAGGATGTAGAAGCCCAAAATGTAGCACCTTCATCTCCTTCTCAAACACAACAAATATCCACACAAAAACCAAAAGAAACAAGTCTAGGACAAGCATCACCGAGACGTTCGTGGTTAGAACAAGCGCGAACAAATTTGGTTGCAAAATTGGAAAGCGATCGCAGTCAATCTAACAATCTACAAGCGCGATCGGGCCAAGAAAATTCCGTAGATCGTGTTCCAGCACAAAATTTACCTTCAACCTTACAAAAATATAAAAAAGCTCAATCTGAGACTACGAAAAGTTTGGAAAAGGACGAACAACAAAGCGATCGACCTCCTCCAAGTTTACCTCCAGAGAAACAAAATCAAGAGAGTCTGATTAACGAACAACTTCAACCAGATATTGCTCCAACAGAGCAAGAAATTGTCCGAAAACCATCTGACTTAACTATACCTGAAAATTATTTTCCTCCATTAGAAAAATCCCTCATTGTTAATCCTTCAGATATTATTCCAACAGATCAAATTTCCTCATCAGAGACGGAAATTCAGCAGCAACAGACAGTTACACAAAATATAGGATCTTCATCGTCTTCGTCTGAAGGTGCTTTTGGTTCGTTAAAGAATTTAGCTAAACGCATCTTTAGAAAAACAAATGATGCGAACATCACAACACCACAAACTATCTCAGAAACAGTAATAACTCCAGATTCACCTCAAATCGAGTCTTCTGATGCTATACAAGAAACGTCTTCTCGTTCTGATGTAGTGCAAAACGAACCTGTTCAGAAACAATCTATTTCTCCTATTTCAGAAACAGTCATAACTCCAGATTCACCTCAAATCGAGTCTTCTGATATTAAACAAGAAACACCTTCTTTCTCTGATGTAGCGCAAAATGAACCTGTTCAGAAACAATCTATTTCTCCTATTTCAGAAACAGTTGCAACTCCGGATTCAACTCAAATCGAGTCTTCTGATATTAAACAAAAAATACCTTCTCGTTCTGATGTATCACCAAGTGAACCTGTTGAGAAACAATCTATTTCTCCTATCTCAGAAACAGTTATAACTCCAGATTCACCTCAAATCGAGTCTTCTGATACTAAACAAGAAACACCTTCTTTCTCTGATGTACCGCAAAGTAAACCTGTTCAGAAACAATCTATTTCTCCTATTTTAGAAACAGATTCAACTCCAATTAATTCTAAAGATTCTCTCTTAACTCAAAACATCTCTAACCCAAGAGAATTTATTCAAACTCCACGAGGAACATCCGATCGCATTTCAGATAATTCTAGCCTGACACTACCTCGCAAAAAACCGAAGAAGTCTTTGAAACCTATCGAACAATTGGCATCTCTAACTCACTTGAATTCATCTGAATCAATAACTTCTAAAATGCCAACTGTGTTGGAAAATTTGGCGCAACTCAGTCCTTTGAGTCGTTCGGGAAAATCTCAGCCGCAGTCACAACAATTCCAAAATAGTAGTCTACAGTCTTCTGGAAATTTCACAGATATAGTACAGAGAATGATTGAAGCAAAACCTCACGATCGCACTAACGATCGCCGATCGCCTTCCACAATTAACACAAATACACCATCCTCTCCCTCTAACCTTGCTGAGTTAATAGGAGAAATGCAATCTTCCCCAACTCAAGATAAAGTGCAGCAAAGTGGCGATCGCATTAACGATATTCCTGATGCTTGGTCGAGTATTGAAGAATTAATCACTGCAACATCAACTTCTTCTAAATCTTCTCCTTCCCAGGTAAATTCGGTGCAGCGAAGTGGCGATCGCATTAACGATATCCCTGATGCTTGGTCGAATATCGAAGAATTAATCGGTGCAACAACTCCTAGACAAACTGCTTCTCCTTCTTCTCTCAAAACACCAAAAAATAAACAGAAAACAACCAAAAATAACGAAACCGTACAACGACAACCAACACCAGAAACAAAAATAAAGAAAACAAAAACACCAAAAGAAAAATCTCCCCCTAAGAAGTCTTCTTCGAGACGAAATTCTCAAAACGCGATCGCCCCTGCTATTCAACCCTTAAGATTCCCCGTTATTCAAAGAACAAGCGATCGCTCAAATTCTAAAATGCCAGATATAATGAGAGATACAGACGAAAATCAATCTGTAACCTTAACCTCTCAAAATGAAGAATCTACACCAACAAATAACGGAAATAACCTAGAAATCTTAGCACGAGAAATCTATAAATTCGTTCGTCAACGCTTAGTTTTAGAACGAGAACGTCATGGTTCTGGCTATTCTGGACGTTTGCCTTGGTAACGCCAAAATTAACAAATTAAGGAGAAAAACATGGCTCTTGAAAAAGCACAATTTATTTCTGAGAAAAACGATACGATCGAATTTTTGTTTAACCCCACTAAAATTACAGTGACGCGATCGTTTGAAACAAAATGTGAAGAAGGAACCGGGGGAGGAGGACTACCCAAGGTAAACTATAAAGGTCCTAATGCCAGCACTGTTTCAATTTCCGAGATTATCCTCGATACTTACGAAACGGGAACAGATGTTATGACCTATATTCAAAAATTTGAAACCGCATTGGAAAAAGATGACTCTTTAGGACGACCCCCAGTTTATACTTTAACTTGGGGTCAAAAAACCTATATCAAATGTTTTATTACTTCCTTGACTTATGAGTTAACCCGATTTTATAGCGATGGCACACCAGTACAGGCAAAAATTACGAGCCTAAACCTGTTAGAAGTTGAAGAATTAACGGCTTCTAGTGCTAGTAGCAAATCTTACGATACCACCAATCGTTCGAGTCGTTAAACTAATTTTATCCCTCAATTTTGGATTTTGAATTGTAAATTATGGCTACTGCAAGTTATACCCCAAAACTAACGATTAAAGTAGGAGGAAGCGCAATTTCTGACGACCTCAAAGAAGATATTATCTATGCTTCTGTCGAGGAAAGTCTTCATGCTCCCAGTATGTTTACAATTGTTGTGAGCAATCCTAAATATGGTGGTAATTCTGATGATACTTTTGGAGAAAATGAAAGTAGCTTCTCGATGGGAACAGCCGTAGAAATTAGTTTTACAGCCAGTACAACAGAATCAGAAGATTTTAGCGATGAAGCGACAGGGACGTTAATGAAAGGAGAAATTACAGGGCTAGAAACACATTTTACCAGTCAAGCAGAAGCGCCGATTATCGTGCGAGGATATGATGTTGCTCATCGCTTACATCGAGGGAGAATTATTGCTTCTTATCAGGATATGACGGATAGTGATATCGTAAAAAAAATCGCTTCAATAGTCGGGATTTCTACTGGAACAATAGACACAACCAGCCCCACTCACGATTATGTTTTCCAAGAGAATCAAACCTATATGGAATTTTTGCGAGAACGTGCGGCTCGTAATGGTTATGAGTTATTTGTTCAAGATGAAAAACTATTTTTTCGTAAGCCTAGTTCTTCAGCAACATTAGAGCTAGAATGGTTAACAGATTTATCGAGTTTTCGCGGACGAGTTTCTAGTGCCGAGCAAGTGAAAGAAGTAGAAGTAAGAGGCTGGGACTATACCACAAAAAAAGAAATTTCTTCGACAAAATCATCTCAAAGTAATGTTTTAACCTCCACGAAATATGGCAAAGGAATGAGTTCCAGTACGCTATTTGATAAGCCGACATCTCCGAAAATGATTGTGGTTGATAAGCCTATTTATAGCTCTACAGAAGCAGACACAATTGCTCAAGCCTTAGTGGATGAATTGTCAGGGGATTTTGTTGTTGCTGATGCGACAGCAACTGGAAATCCGGATATTCGTCCCGGTAAAATTGTTAAATTGACCAACATGGGAAGCTACACGGGAGAGTATTATATTACCGAAACTCGTCAAATTTACGATCGCGGAACCTACACGACAGAATTTAGCGTGCGTGGGTTGCGCGGGGGAGATTTACTCAGTATTCTCTCCCCTCCCAATCGCTTAAAAATCGGTCAAACTTTATTAATTGGTAAAGTGACAGACAATAATGATGAGACTGACAAACTCCATCGCGTGAAGGTTTGGTTTCCCACTCTCACTCCTGAATCTGGCTCTGATGCTCACACAAGTTGGTGGGCGAGGGTGGTAGGAGTAGGGGCAGGAAGTTCTCGGGGATTTGACTGTTTGCCAGAGGTGGGGGATGAAGTCCTCGTAGCCTTTGAACACGGTGATATTCATCGCCCTATTGTCCTGGGAGGCTTGTGGAATGGTACAGATAAACCTCCAGAAGAGGTGACAAGTAGTGTGGCTAAGGGGAAAGTCCGCTTGCGAACTTTACAAACCCGAGTCGGTCACAAATTCCAGTTTGTTGAAGAGGATAAAGATAACAGTTGTATTGGGGCTTATTTAACGACCAATTATGGTCATGTGGCAAACTTTAACGATACCAATAAAACAATCGAGATCAAAACCAAAGAAGGGCATCAAATTTTATTTGATGATACTAATAAGAAAATCGAGGTAAAATCTCAAGGAGGTCATACTATTACTTTGGATGATAAGGGTAAATCTGTTAGTATTACGTCAACAGGAGATATGACCATTTCTGCTGGTTCTAGCAATACCCTTACCCTCAGTGCTAAAACTGTGGAAATTAAAGGAACAAGTGCAGTGAATGCCAGCGTAAGCAGTAGTAAATTAGCAATTTCCTCCAGTAGTGTTAGTCTTAAAGCGGCTACCAGTGTTAGCGTTGAAGGTTCGACAACGGCTACATTAAAAGGTTCAACAACGGCTACGGTAAGCGGAGGAACTTCGGTTTCTGTTTCTGGGGCTACGGTTAGTTTAGGCTAAAGAAATAGAGTCAATCTTTCCTCAATTGTTCATTAATTACTGTTCATTAATCATTGAAAAAATGGCAAACTTAGTGGTTACAGGTGCGATAGTTTCTTGCTCCATGGGAACTGTACCGACACCTTTAGTGGTAACATCTAATGTCAAAGTATTTGCAACTTTGACGGCAGCAACGGTGATGGATTATGCTCCGATCGCCAATATTTCCAGTTTTGTCCTTTGTAAATCGACTACCAACCCGACGACCATCGCAGCAACGGCGGCGGCACTAGGGGTATATACTCCAGGAGCCTGTATTCCTGCCACGATCGCCCCCTGGTCTCCTGGTGCGGTAAAAACCAAGATTGGGGGACTTGCTGCACTGACAGATAGTAGTAAATGTACTTGTGCTTATGGAGGATCGATTAGTGTTAGTTATGCCGGACAAATAAAAGTGAGTGCTTCTTAAACCTATAAACAAAATTTTTGAATTTCTTCCCAAAGTTGGGGAATAACATTTCCTAATGTATGATTGCTTTCCAATTCAATTAATTTTACTTGAGGAAAATTCTTTTGATAATTCTTCGAGGCTTGAATGGGGATAACTTCATCGTACCGCCCATGTAAAATTAATGTTGGTACAGCACATTGTAACTCTGAGTCGGGATACTTCTGTACATCTGTAATAAACTCATAATGCAAAGGTAAGCGACGATTTTGACCATAGTGGTAGATCGATAAATATCCCGTTTCTTGCCATTGTTGTAGTTTTTGTTCGCCAATTTTTGCTAAAAAGTGATCCAGGAAATTAAAAGCAGGACCCAGGCAAATAACTTGCTTGACTTGAGGGTGTTTTTGTGCTAACCATACAGCCGTTAAGCCACCAAAACTCGAACCAATAATTGTAATCGGAGTCTCCGGATCGGGAAAGGCTTCTTTAACTTGCTGAAGTTGACGAGAGAAAGTGAGGTGAGAGAAATCGTCTTGGTTGAG
The DNA here is from genome assembly GCF_034932145.1 of Spirulina sp. 06S082. Lineage (NCBI taxonomy): Bacteria > Bacillati > Cyanobacteriota > Cyanophyceae > Spirulinales > Spirulinaceae > Spirulina > Spirulina sp. 06S082. Next base: position 8,019 of record NZ_JAYGHV010000395.1, read on the forward strand.
ATCCAAAATATGCAAGGAAATACCGACTTTAGCAAAGCGATCGCACAAATATCGTGCTTTTAGCGATCGCGGACTTGAGGCAAAACCATGTAAATAAATATAGTACATAAATATAGTACATTCACGAATAACGGAGGTGGGGTAATGGGCGAGGGTTAATCAATGGCTGTAAAAATTATAATATTTCTTTACTTTTATTTAAAAAAATGAATACTAGCAAATGATATGCGAAAAATATAAATATATAAATGAATTATATACAAACAAATTAGGGACAGTCAAGAATTAGAACGAGAATTCCTGGGTTGTTTCTGTCCCAATTTATTCAGAGAGTTGGTAGCGATAGGGAGTACATAAATCGAATAAACCGCCCACAAAACCCCAAGCACCACCAATCGTTAAACTCCCAACGACAGGGTGTCCACTGCCAAAAACCGCTAAAAACGCCAAAACACGATGGATATTATTTTCCGCGATCGCCTGACAAGTCGGAATGCAACTTAATCCCCACAAGCCGAGCAAAATTGCGGCACTGGTGATAATGGGGACAGTAAAACTAAAAAATGTACTCAGAGATAGGGAGAGTAGCCAATTACGAGGGAGTCTCATTATTAATGCTCCTTAAATAGCAATGCAAAGACAAAGGATGTTTTGGCTTTGTTAGAGTTCACCTTTACACCTTAGAAGTCTAAATCAGCATTATCCGAAAAATGTTTTAAATCTTAAACAAATATTTAAAATCTTCTTAATTCAAACCGACGCGATCGCTTAACTGCATGAGGATTTGATTAAGTTTATTATCATTTTTGCGCTGTTGGGTAATTTTGTCGCAGCTATACATAACAGTGGTATGGTCTTTCCCTCCAAATTCTTCTCCTATTCTCGGTAAACTCAAATCCGTATGCTGTCGCATCAGATACATTGCAATTTGTCTAGCTTGGCTAATTTCCCGGCGACGAGAGCTACTTTTGAGATCCTCAATAGAAACCTTGAGAGTTTCCGAGACTGCATTTAAAATGTTTTGGGGCGTTGCTTTCACCTTATCTGCTGTGGGATTTAAGATAGGGGCAATATTTTCGACGGTCATGGACAACCCAGAAATAGAAATGTAAGCGATGGTGCGAATGAGTGCGCCTTCTAATTCCCGAATATTAGACGTATAGCGGGTGGCAATATATTCGATGACCGCCTGCGGCAGGCTAATATTTTTATCTTCCCCCTTCTTTTGTAAAATGGCCATGCGGGTTTCTAAGTCCGGTGGCTGGATGTCGGCAATTAGTCCCATTGAGAAGCGAGAACAGAGACGCTCTTGTAAGCGAGGGATGCGATCGGGAGAGCGATCGGCAGCTAAAACCACCTGTTTTCCGGCTTCGTGTAGGGTATTAAAAGTATAGAAAAACTCTTCTTGGGTAGATTCTGTGCCTTCAATAAATTGAATATCGTCCACTAAGAGTACATCTGCTGCACGATAGCGATCGCGAAAACTCTGCATACTATCTTGACGAATTGCCGTAATCAGATCGTTAGTAAATTTTTCCGTAGAAACATAAAATACTTTAGAATCGGGAGCAATTTCTAAGCGATAATGCCCGATCGCCTGCATGAGATGAGTTTTACCCAAACCCACTCCACCACAAAGAAACAAGGGGTTGAATTCCCGTCCTGGAGACTCTGCTACCGCGAGGGAAGCCGCATGAGCCATGCGATTATTGGCACCGACGACAAAGCGAGAAAAGACGTATTTAAGATTAAATGGCGTGGGTAAAGAATGGCGATCTTCCTGGGGAGGATTGGGGAAAATATCTCGCGGGGTGAATAAAGGTTGTCCGATCGAGCCATCCCCTCGAGCTGTAGTAAACTGAATCTCTACGGAATATCCTAATATCTCTGCTGCCACTTCTGCCACGATCGCGCCATAATGTTTTTGTAACCAATTGCGGGTAAATGGGTTTGGCGCTTGGACGATCATCACGCGATCGCGCAATTCTTGTAGCGTTGTAGGTTCGATCCACGTCTTGAAGGTGGGGGGAGTCAATTCTGCTTCCAAGCGTTTTAAAATAGCATTCCAAAGGCGATCGGGAGACATGGACATCTTGGTAGCTAGAGTACGATCTTAATATTTTTTTGACATTTAATTTTTGTAAACCTTCTCATTCTCCTAATGCCTTGCGACGCAAAGAGCTGTAAGGTAAAACCCGCAAAACTTCCTCAATAGTTGTCACTCCTAAAGCGACTTTATCAATGGCTGCAATGCGAAAAGAAGCAAACTTAATCTTTTTTAAATAGCGGTGTAATTGAGTCATTGTGCCATCATAAATAATTTCTCGTACCGTATCATCTACATCCAAAAGTTCCACGATCGCCTCCCGTCCCAAATATCCCGACTCAAAACACATATTACACCCTTTTCCCCTGCGCCATTGGGAAGTATCGATACGCTTGGGGTCTACATTTAACTTATCAAAATCTTGTTCCGTGGGGGTATAAGATTCCGCGCAGTGGGGACAAACTCGCCGCACCAAACGCTGTGCCACAATACCCAATAAAGCATCGCTGATCAACCCTGGATCGGGGCCGATATCTTTCAGTCGGGGGATCGCACCAGGAGCATCATTAGTATGAAGAGTAGTGAGAACTAAATGTCCTGTTAAAGCTGCTCTCACAGCAGTTTCGGCGGTTTCTTCATCGCGAATTTCCCCCACCATAATAATATCTGGGTCTTGGCGCAAAATCGCCCGCATTCCTGCGGCAAAGGTCATTCCTGCGGCTTCATTGACTTGAGTTTGAGTAATGCGAGGCAAAATATACTCAACGGGGTTTTCTACAGTAACGACGTTAACGTGTTCCGTGGAAATCGCTTGCAAACTGGTATATAGCGTACTGGTTTTCCCCGAACCCGTGGGACCGGTAAAGACGATAATTCCTTGGGGTTGAGTCAACCAAGTTTTATAAATTTCGAGGGTTTTGGGGGAAAATCCTAGATCGTTGAGAACTTTAAAGGGATTTTTGCGAGGTAACAAACGAATGACGGCCTTTTCCCCGAACACACAAGGGAGGGTACTAACGCGCATATCCATAGCTAATTCTGCCTGTTCCCCCGAGGCATATTGTTCTCCAATACGTCCATCCTGCGGTTTGCGACTTTCGGCAATGTCGATCTCGGACATGACCTTTAAGGCAACAATCACTCGCCGACTGATTTCAATGGGTAGAGTTGTGATATCTCGCAAAACACCATCGATACGATAGCGCACTCTCAACCCTTCTTGCATGGGTTCGAGGTGAATATCACTGGCACGGTTTCTTAAAGCACCGGAAATGAGGGTTTTAATGCGTTCGATCTGACCGACTGCTTTAGCGAGATAGAGTTCTGTGGTTTCGCTAATATTTTCTTGTTCTGTTAATCCTGTGAGGGGGTTTACAAAAGGATTAGCGGTGATATTTTTAGGATTGTAGTGATAAGTGTGATACCACTTGTTATAACTTTTATCTATAACGCGAACAATTTCGATTTCTGCGAAAGTGCGATCGCGCATCATGCGTAGATCTGCCGCAGAAATATCCACGGGACTGCCTAAATAATAACAATTTTGCCAGAGGAGTAGGGGAACAACCGGGGGTAAGAGTTTTTTATGGGGAAATTCGCGAAAAAAGCGATCGCTGACTTCTGCATCGAGTAAGGAGGAGTCGATTAAACCTTCTTCATCAACTAACATAGCCAAAGCGCGATCGCAAGTAATTTGACGATTTCTTAATTGTTGCCATGCTGTCGGTGTTTTCATCAGTTCGACCACATTTCTACCCTCAAAACTCCCATATTTTCCGATTCTATAACAAAAGTTGATTATGAGGTAGGGGTTTGGAGACCAAACCTCAAAGGGTTTGGAGACCAAACCTCAAAGGGTTTGGAGACCAAACCTCAAAGGGTTTGGAGACCAAACCTCAAAGGGTTTGGAGACCAAACCTCAAAGGGTTTGGAGACCAAACCCCTACTTTGAGACAATAATTTGTTCGATCGCTTGACGATCTTCGCTACTTTCTGATTGTTTGAGATATTCCAAAGCAATTGATCCTGCGGCAGGATATTCTTTACGGTTTTCCAACAATAGTTCGACAATATGATAGAGTTGTTGCTTTTCTAACTGTCTTGCTGTCGCAAAGGGAAGGGCGATCGCGGCCAGAATTAAACTCAATGAAGAGGGAATGAGAGGCAACCACCAACCGATTAAAAAGGCAGCATAGCTAATACCCATTAAACCCAAAAAAGCGATCGCAATCGCGATCGCAATACGAGATAATTCTTTCCCAGACCATGCTATCGTTGCCCCAATTGTTCCCCAAATTAACACCCACAACCATTCTAAGGGTTCGCTCCAGCTTTGCAACATCGGTCGTCCCTCTAAAGCAGCATTTAATAATTGACTGGCAATATTAGCATGAATGATAACACCTGCCAGATACAATCCTCGGTAAGGGGTTTGAAAAAGATCGTTAATGCTATCTGCTGTTGCACCGATTAAAACAATGCGATCTCTTAATGCTTCCCCAGGAATGCGATCGTTTAATAAGTCCGTGAGAGAGAAAGTTGTAAATTGTTCTTTTTTTCCCCAATAGTTTAATAAAACTTGATATCCACCACTTTTAGCGCGAATATAACCACCATCATAAGATTGAAAAGGAAATAGGTGGGTTTGTCCGAGTTGAATACTGCGATCGGAAAAAGATTGTACTTCAATGCCTTCTTCTTTTAAATAGCGCAATACGAGTTCTAAACCTAAATTAAAACGTAATTTCCCTTCTGGCGATCGTTCGGAAAGTAAGGCACGACGCACTTTACCATCGTCATCCAAAATTTGATCGGCCAGTCCGATGCGATCGCTTTGAGCTAATATTGGAGGAGGAGAAATACGACTTCCTATTAGTTTTTCGACGGCAATTAAATTGGGTGTATTTTTTAATAGTTTAACAAATTTTTGATTGCCAGGTTCTACGGGTAAATCTCGATATAAATCCAAACCAATTGCTCTAGGATTATGTTGTTTTAGGGTTTCGATCGCCTCGGCCAAAACTCCATCTGGAATCGGGTACTGACCGATTTTTTGTAAATCTATTTCGTCAATGGCAATAATAGTAATTCTAGGTTCAATGCCCACCACAGGACGATTTTGAAAGAGCCAGTCTAATGCCGTCCATTCAAGTCCTTGTAAGAGACCAAACCAACGTAATAATAATACTCCTCCCGCGATCGATGCAGCAATAGAAGGAATCCAAATGGGTTGCGATCGCAGATTTTTACCGGCAATTTTTGCCATTTTCCTTGCCTGGGATAAAAGACGATTAGCTTCTGTGGCAGCTTGTAGGGCAAATTCTGCCTTTTCTCGTTCTTCTTTTTCAACAGCTAAGTTATTCTCTACAGCACGTTTAGCAAGGTCTTGACTTGCTCCAAAGTAACGATAATCAATATCTCCCAGTTGTTTATTTTTCGACCATGCAAGGGCTTCTTTTAATTCCCAGCCCTGTAAAAGTTGCGTTTCATCTTTTTGTTTAGATTCGATCCAAGCATTGAATTTAGTTGCGTAGGGGCGTAAATTTTCCAATTGTCTCGCAACCCATTCTTCATTAAATATCTCTTGATAAATCGGATTTTTAACTTGAAGTTTACCGCGATCGCTTTCTACTAATCCAGAGAGTAATAGTTCAATTTGTTCTCGACTATCATCGCTTTTAATCTCTTCTCCCCTCAATATTTGCTGATAAATTCCCAATAACCTCCCTGCCATATATTCATTACTCAGAATACGATAGCGCACTGTCTTTAAATGTTCCGGATCGTCTTGAGATTCCCATTTGTCAAGAATACGCGATATAATAGTCTGAGAAACTTGTTTTTGACATCCAATCTCTATTCTCTCTTCTAGCAATATTTTACATATTTTTTGAGTTAAAAACGGTTGTCCTTTTGTCCATACAAGAATAAATTCAAGTCCTTTTCTAGCTTCAGTTTCATTATCGCTTAAGCCTTTTTTTAAAGGTTGTGCTTCTTCAACAGTAAAACCCGATAATGGTATTGCTTGACCAATATTAAAAGGCGTTCTTTTTTTATCTCGAATTAAATCAGCAGGGGTTGCAACTCCGAAAATCGCAAAGGTAATGCGCTTATATTTTGGCTCGATCGCTCTTTGATTGTAAAAGAAACGTAGAAGAGCAAAAAAATCGTCGATAGAAAAAGGTAAACTGAGAATGCTATCAATTTCATCAATAAAAATAACGAGGCGATCGCTCTCAAATTGTGTCAGGAGAATATCGGAAATAAACTGACTGAGTTGCTGCAAAGGAGATAGCTCGCTTTGTTCTTTCCACCATGTTTTTAAGTTGATTGTCTCCAATAAATTAAACCCCAACCAGATTTGAGTCGCAATGCCTTTATACCATTGTTCTGGGGTAATATTTTCGCTACCAATTCCGGTTACATCCAATGCAGTACAGCGAAATCCTTCCGCTTCAAGTCGATATTTAGTGCGGACAAGGAGGGATGATTTTCCCATTTGTCTTGAGTTAAGAATATAGCAATATTCTCCTCTTTTCAAAGCCTGATAGAGTTCTGAATCTGCTTTTCTTTCCACATAACTCGGCGCTTCATTGCTTAAACTGCCACCCACTTGATATTGATAATCGCTCATAAATTTTATAAATATTTCTTAACATTTTTTTGCGTTAAAATCCTTGCTTTTTCTGATTTTTTATGTTATTTTTAATCTTATCATAATGGGAGTATTTTGACCTATTTATAGCTGCCACTATTACCCATTTTGAAATAAATATATTATATACAACCACAGTAAGTATATCATAGGGCGATCGCGAAAACAAGAAGCAAATAAAATTATTTGCTACAATCAACAAGCATATCGCTTTATCTGAGATGAATTACCCCGACTAAATCAAAAAGTATTTAGTCGAGGCTTTGTGCTTTAGAGAGAACTACTCTCAACATTAATCGATTGAGAAGTTCTCGGATGGCGGATCGACAGAAGTTTCTTGAGTAGATTCTATATTTTCCGTTTCAGACACAGAACTTTCTGTATCCTTAACATTATTTTCTACCGATATCGGTTCTTGCTCCAATTCTGGCATAGGAATTTCGTCCTCTAACATTTCCTCTTCTGGTGTTGTTGTTTCATCCGGAATAAGTTCTTGAGAAGATTGAGAAGATGGGCTTTTCTCTAACATTTCCTCTTCTGGTGTTGTTGTTTCATCCGGAATAAGTTCTTGAGAAGATTGAGAAGATGGGCTTTCCTCTAGTATTTCCTCTTCTGGTGTTGTTGTTTCATCTGGAATAAGTTCTTGAGAAGATTGAGAAGATGAGTTTTCCTCTAATATTTCCTCTTCCGATGTCAGTTCTTGAGAAGGTTCAGAAGGAGAAAGTTTTTCTAATTCAATGGACTCGTTTTCAGGACTTTCTAGAATAACTTCTTCATCAGTAGTGGGAACTTCTTCCGAATCATCCTCCACAATAATAGGTGCAGTTTCTATCGGTTTGTAATTCGGATCGACAATTGCACTCGCATCTAATGCCGCCAATTCACCATTAATCAATTGAGAGAGAGTATCGTCTCCTCCCGGTTGATAATTAAAAAGACCTACCGAAGTGTTAAAAGTATTATTAACAGGATTGCCATATTCATCTAAAAACTCGAGTTTCACCCAATTAATACCCGGCTCAAAACCTTTAAGATAAATCGGACTCCAGCGATCGAGCAAGAAACTCTTCCCATTCGCAGTTACGCGAATGCGCCAATCAGCAATTTCATCATTATTACTCTCTTGGGCAACCAAATGGAGAGGAGCATTCGCCACATAAAAATCGAGGAGAATCGGCTCTGCTCCATAATCTCCTTGGGGACTATTGTAAGTCAAAATGGGTTGAGAAGTATTGGGCGTATTTTGAGGAGTCGGCGTAAAAAGAGAAAACGTTGTTTGAGCATAAGCCCCCTCATTTTTAAAACTTTCTCCCCAAGGTTTCACCGCAAAAACCCGCAAAGTATGAGTACCCGGTGCTACATCTTCCAAAACAAGAGCTTCTTCGAGATCGTAAACTTCTCGCATTGGCTCATTATCCAAAATCACAGCAACATGGGGTCCCAAACCCAGATCGCGATCGCGATAGATAGGCAAATCATCCACCCGCACGGCAACAGATACTTGAGTATCAGCAATAATTTCCTCAGTTTTCGGGCTAACAATAGTCACTTGAGGCTGATAGCGAAGTAAACTCCGAGCCAACTCGACAAACGCTTGGGGGGGAGCAGCTTCCGCCAAAGATTCTAATTCAGCCTCTCGATGGGATGGTGAAACCTTGCTTTCAATGCGATCGCCACACCCCATCAGTCCCCAACTCAAGGCAAAAATCAAAATCCCAAACCAAAATAACTTGCTCGATTGAACCAAAATCTTTGAAAATGCCATTTCCCCTCCTTATGCGATCGCTTCAGTTTACAAACCTCTGGTTTTAGAAGACTTAACACCAGACTGCCCGATCGCAAATTTAGCTTGAGAGAGGGGGAAACATCAAGCACTAGAACCGGAAAAGCCGCGATCGCCAGACAGCCCAGGAGAAATATTTCATTTTGTAAAAAAAATATGATTACACCTTGACTTTTCCCCCTTTCCTATTGAACTAAACCCCCAATCGAACAGAGAAATTGGCTAAGTTTAAATATTGTTAACATATCTCAACGAAAAGAACGAACGCACCGTATCATCTACTTCATAAGCGGTTTTAAAAGCAAAACCCCCCTAAAGACACATCTCAATTGAACACTGAGGTGTTAAATAATTAAGGGAAAACAAGGCGACAGCTTAAATTCCGTCGGCTTTTCAAATCAAAAAAATTATTTGGCAAATTCCCCTTACAGGGAAAATGCTTGTCCATTTTTGTCTAGGGAGGAGAACCCTCATGACAATCAGTCCTCCAGAAGGAGAGGCAAAAGCAAAAGTAGCGGTTGACACCGATCCCGTACCCACTTCCTTTGAGAAATGGGGAAAACCGGGTCATTTTCGTCGTGACTTAGCCAAAGGGCCCAAAACCACAACCTGGATTTGGGACCTACACGCCGACGCACACGACTTTGACAGTCAAACCAGCGACTTAGAAGATATTTCCCGCAAAATCTTTAGCGCGCACTTCGGGCATCTAGCCGTCGTGTTCGTTTGGTTGAGTGGGATGTACTTCCACGGTGCTCGCTTCTCTAACTACACGGCTTGGTTGCAAGATCCGCTCAACATCAAACCCAGCGCTCAAGTCGTCTGGCCTGTTGTCGGTCAAGAAATATTAAATGGTGATGTTGGTGGCGGTTTCCACGGCATTCAAGTCACCTCTGGCTTTTTCCAAATGTGGCGTGCTAACGGCATCACCAACGAGTATGAACTGTACTGCACCGCCATTGGCGGTCTAGTTATGGCTGCTCTGTGTCTTTTTGCCGGCTGGTTCCACTACCACAAAAAAGCCCCCAAACTGGAATGGTTCCAAAACGCAGAGTCGATGATGAACCATCACTTAGCGGGTTTATTGGGATTAGGATGCTTAGGCTATGCGGGACAGCAAATTCACGTCTCCATGCCCATTAACGCTTGCTTAGATGCGATCGATGCCGGAAGCCCCCTCACCGTAGGCGGTAAAGTCATCGAAACCATTAGCGACATCCCCCTACCCCACGAGTGGATTTTGAATCCGAGCTTAATGGCGGATATCTATCCCAGTTTTGCCCAAGGCATTATGCCGTTCTTTACCTTGAACTGGGCAGTCTATTCAGACTTCCTCACCTTTAAAGGCGGTTTAAATCCAGTAACAGGCGGACTTTGGCTCAGTGATACCGCGCACCATCATTTGGCTTTAGCGGTATTGTTCATCATTGCCGGTCATATGTACCGCACCAATTGGGGTATCGGTCATACCTTTAAAGAGATCATGGACGCTCATAAAGGCGATCCTCTTCTCTTTGGTGGTGAAGGTCATAAAGGCATTTACGAGATCTTTATTACCTCTTGGCACGCCGAACTGTCTTGGCATTTGGCCTTGCTCGGTTCCCTGACCATCATCATCGCCCATCATATGTACGCGATGCCCCCGTATCCCTATCAAGCGATAGACTACGGCACGCAATTGTCCCTCTTCACTCACCACATGTGGATTGGTGGCTTCCTCATTGTTGGAGCCGGCGCTCATGCGGCAATCTTTATGGTACGGGATTACGATCCAGCCGGGAACGTCAACAACGCTCTCGATCGCGTCCTCCGAGTGCGCGATGCCATCATTTCTCACCTGAACTGGGTTTGTATCTGGTTAGGCTTCCATAGCTTCGGGCTGTACATTCACAATGACACCATGCGAGCATTGGGACGACCCCAAGATATGTTCTCGGACACGGGCATTCAACTTCAACCCATCTTTGCCCAGTGGATCCAAGGAGTTCATGCAGCAGCAGCCGGTGCAACAGCACCCTTTGCGCTCAACTCCGTGAGTCCGGCTTTCGGTGGCGATGTCGTTGCCGTGGGTGGAAAAGTAGCGATGATGCCCATTCATCTCGGCACAGCCGACTTTATGGTTCATCACATCCACGCTTTCACCATTCACGTCACCGTACTGATCCTCCTCAAAGGCGTTCTTTACGCACGGAGTTCTCGCTTGGTTCCCGATAAGTCCGAACTCGGCTTCCGCTTCCCTTGCGACGGTCCAGGTCGTGGCGGTACCTGCCAAGTTTCCGGTTGGGATCACGTCTTCTTGGGCTTGTTCTGGATGTATAACTCCCTCTCCATCGTAATTTTCCACTTTAGTTGGAAGATGCAATCCGATGTTTGGGGTACAGTAGCACCAGATGGAACAGTCACTCATATCACCGGCGGTAACTTCGCTCAAAGCGCAATTACCATTAACGGTTGGTTGCGAGACTTCCTGTGGGCGCAAGCAGCTAATGTCATCAACTCTTATGGGTCGGCCCTTTCGGCTTATGGCATTATGTTCCTAGCGGGTCACTTCATCTTTGCCTTCAGCTTGATGTTCTTGTTTAGCGGTCGCGGCTACTGGCAAGAATTAATCGAGTCCATTGTTTGGGCTCACAACAAGCTGAAACTTGCTCCCGCCATTCAACCTCGTGCGTTGAGCATTACCCAAGGACGTGCAGTGGGTGTCGCTCACTACCTCCTCGGAGGCATTGTCACCACTTGGGCATTCTTCTTGGCGCGAATACTCTCTGTGGGTTAAACGTCCGGTTGAAAGTCTAACTTCTTACCCCATCAAATTGAATCAATCTTCTTTGATGGCGGTAAGACAGTCCCCAAATGAGCAGTAACTCGCATTAGTGAATTTACATAAGACTCATGTTCAGGTAGGAAAACACCTCAAAAAGATTTATGGCAACTAAATTTCCAAAATTTAGCCAAGATCTCGCCCAAGATCCCACAACTCGTCGGATCTGGTACGGGATTGCCACAGCCCACGACTTTGAAAGTCATGACGGCATGACCGAAGAAAATCTCTACCAAAAGATTTTCGCTTCCCATTTCGGACACATCGCTATCATTTTCCTGTGGACTTCTGGCACCCTCTTCCATGTGGCTTGGCAAGGTAACTTCGAGCAATGGATTAAAGATCCGCTTAATGTTCGTCCCATCGCTCACGCAATTTGGGATCCCCAATTCGGTCAAGGTGCAATTGATGCCTTCACCCAAGCGGGAGCAAGCAATCCTGTTAACATCTGCTATTCCGGGGTTTACCACTGGTTCTACACCATTGGCATGACCACCAATGCAGAACTTTACGAAGGGTCTATCTTCCTTCTAATCCTCTCTGCTGTGATGTTGTTCGCCGGCTGGCTGCACTTGCAACCCAAGTTCCGCCCCAGCTTGTCTTGGTTTAAAAACGCCGAGTCTCGCATGAACCATCACTTGGCTGGATTATTCGGAGTTAGCTCTTTGGCTTGGACCGGTCACTTAGTTCACGTCGCGATTCCCGAATCTCGGGGTATCCACGTGGGTTGGGATAACTTCCTTTCCGTGAAACCTCACCCGGCAGGTTTGGCACCGTTCTTTACGGGAAACTGGGGCGTTTACGCTCAGAATCCCGATACGGCGGGTCATATCTTCGGAACCTCTGAAGGTGCGGGAACAGCTATCTTGACTTTCCTCGGTGGCTTCCATCCCCAAACCGAGTCTCTTTGGTTGACTGACATCGCTCACCACCACTTGGCGATCGCGGTTCTCTTCATCATTGCCGGCCATATGTACCGTACTAACTTCGGTATCGGTCACAGCATGAAAGAGATCATGAATGCCCACACTCCCCCAGAAGGCACGCCTTTTGGCGGCATGATTGGCGCGGGTCACAAAGGAATGTACGACACCTATAACAATTCTCTGCACTTCCAATTGGGATGGCATCTGGCTTGTTTAGGGGTTGTCACCTCCTTAGTGGCGCAGCATATGTATTCCATGCCATCCTACGTTTTTATTGCGCGGGACTACACCACACAAGCAGCCTTATTTACTCATCACGAGTATATTGCCGGCTTCTTGATGGTAGGAGCATTTGCTCATGGTGCGATCTTCTTGGTGCGGGATTACGATCCCATTGCGAACGAGAACAATGTTCTAGCGCGGATGCTGGAACACAAAGAGGCATTGATTTCCCACTTGAGTTGGGTTTCTCTCTTCCTTGGTTTCCACACCCTGGGGCTGTACGTTCACAATGATGTCGTGGTTGCTTTCGGGACTCCTGAAAAGCAAATTCTCGTCGAACCTGTGTTCGCTCAGTTCATCCAAGCGTCTCACGGCAAACTTCTCTACGGGATGGATGTTCTGTTATCCAACCCTGATAGTGTTGCTTCCACTGCATACCCAAACTACGCTAACGTTTGGTTGCCGGGTTGGTTAGATGCAATCAATAGCGGGGCTAATTCCTTGTTCTTGACCATTGGACCTGGAGACTTCTTGGTTCACCATGCGATCGCCCTTGGTTTGCACACCACGGTGTTGATTCTGGTTAAAGGCGCTTTGGATGCTCGCGGCTCCAAGTTAATGCCGGACAAGAAAGATTTCGGTTATTCCTTCCCCTGTGACGGTCCCGGCCGTGGCGGTACTTGCGATATCTCTGCTTGGGATTCCTTCTACCTCGCCATGTTCTGGATGTTGAACACCTTGGGTTGGTTAACCTTCTATTGGCACTGGAAACACTTGGCCGTCTGGCAAGGTAATGTTGCCCAGTTCAATGAAAACTCGACCTATTTAATGGGTTGGTTCCGGGATTATCTCTGGGCAAACTCTGCTCAATTAATCAACGGTTACAATCCTTATGGCGTGAATAACCTCTCGGTTTGGGCTTGGATGTTCCTCTTCGGACACCTGGTTTGGGCGACAGGTTTCATGTTCCTCATCTCTTGGCGCGGTTACTGGCAAGAGTTAATCGAGACGATTGTTTGGGCGCACGAGCGTACTCCTTTGGCGAACTTGGTTCGCTGGAAAGATAAGCCCGTTGCTCTTTCTATCGTTCAAGCTCGCGTGGTTGGTTTAGCTCACTTCACGGTGGGTTACATCTTCACCTACGCGGCGTTCTTGATAGCTTCAACGGCTGGTAAGTTCGGCTAACCATTAGCTGAGTAGGTTTTCAATCCCCTGCCTTCGGGTGGGGGATTTTTCATGGGATAGAGGGGAAATAGCCGATTTATTGTAGCCAATTAAAAATTTGCTCTGGGGTTAAGGAGAGGTTTAGGTTTTCTAAGAGGGGTAGGCGATCGCCTCCTCGGTATAAGCCAAAGCGATCTTGGGGTTGTAGCACCATCACAATTTGTTCGCTGGGATCGATAAGCCAACCCAGTTGACTTCCTGCTTGCAAACAGGTTTGAATTTTGGCAATGAGTTTAGTTGTGCTTTGGTTGGGGGATAAAATTTCAATGAGCCAAGGAGGTGCTTCTTCAAGGGGGACATTTCCCGTTGGTTTTTGACTTTGATGAATAATGGCAATATCGGGAACGACCGATCGCGTGTTTAGGATGCAGCGCAGTTCGGGAAATGCTTCATAGGGGGATTCTGAAGCATCAATGAGGGCAACCAAACGTTTTTGCAAGGTACTATGGTAAATCGTTGGCATCGGTTTTTGCATAGCCCGTCCTTCCATTAGTTCCCAAGCAGGGGACTCATCTATGTCGGGTAATTCGAGAAAATCTTTGAGGTTGAGTTGTGAACTTGCGACAACCATATTCTTGGGTGAAGAAATTTATAGGCGATCGCTTTACATTTTAGCAAGGTTTTTATTTTGAAGTGGCGATCGCTTTGTAATAACACGCCATTTTTATAAACTTAAATGTCTGATATTTAGAAAACTATCTAATTTCTTTTTTAATATCATACAATTTTCCTAATAAAATTACTTTGGAATATACTTTATGCTGAATTTGGATTATAACATGACAAATTTGTATTCCGAAATTTTTTCGATATCGAGAGAAAGCAAGCGTTACCCCCACATCCTCAAATCATTGCTGTGGTCACTTCTCCTACCGCCGCACGGGGGGAGTAGGACATTCAACGTACCATCAAACAATGCTATTCTGGTTTGCAAGTGCTGTTATCTGAGGAGAAGAGGGATTTAGCGCCCGCATCCATCGTGAAATTAAGATCATTTACTTAGGACGGGTAGGCGATCGCGCTTCTCTGAGATTTATGTCATTGAGAGAGATTGCTTTAAAAAGTAGAGTAGAAAAAATGTCGATTTATCCCAATTATTCGCGATCGCCTTATGAATCTTGTTGCAACATATCTCAACGATCTATCGGAAATTTATCAAAGTGGGGCAGGAGTAAAAGAAACATCTTATTATGGTTGTTTGGAGAATTTATTGAATGCGGTTGGGAAAACCTTAAAACCAAAAGTTCGTTGCATTATTCAATTGAAAAATCGCGGTGCAGGGTTTCCGGATGGGGGGTTATTTGCGGCTAATCAGTTCCGAAAAAGCTCAGGAGAAAAACCTTTCGAGGAAATTTTTCCCGAACGGGGAGTCATGGAAATTAAAGGAACAAATAAGGAGATTTTAGATATTGCTCAAAGCGAACAGGTAGATCGTTATTGGCAAAAATACGGACAAGTTTTGGTTACGAATTACCGGGATTTTTTCTTAATTGGACGCGATCGCAATGGGAATAAAGTGACTCTCGAACGATACATTTTAGCAGAAGATGAGGCGGATTTTTGGCAACGGGCAGCGCATTCAGGGAAATATGCGGAAGAGAAAGGCGATCGCTTTCTCGAATATCTCAAGCGGGTTTTATTGCAGTGCGCGGCGATTACTTCTCCTAAAAATGTCGCTTGGTTTTTAGCTTCTTATGCACGGGATGCTAAATCTCGTTTAGATTACCATGCCGATCTTCCTGCATTAACCAGCATTCGTCAAGCCTTAGAAGAAGCATTGGGGATTAAATTTGAGGGGGAGAAAGGCGATCGCTTTTTTCGCTCTACTTTGATACAAACTTTATTTTATGGGGTGTTTTCAGCGTGGGTTTTATGGCATAAGGAAGAGCCAGATCGCCAGGATGAATTTAATTGGCAAACGGCGGCTTATTATCTCCACGTTCCTATGATTCAATCGCTATTTTATCAATTAGCAGATCCGAGAAAGTTGAAACAAATGGAGTTGGACGAGGTATTAAATTGGACGGAATCGGCGTTAAATCGGGTGCAACGAGAGGCATTTTTTCAACAGTTTGAAGAAGGAGAAGCAGTACAATATTTTTACGAGCCGTTTTTAGAGGCTTTCGATCCGCAATTGCGGAAGGAATTAGGAGTTTGGTACACGCCGCCGGAAATTGTTAAATATATGGTGGAACGGGTGGATCGAGTTCTACGAGAGGAGTTAGAAATTGAGGCGGGATTAGCAGATGATAATGTGTATATTTTAGACCCTTGTTGCGGCACGGGGGCTTATTTGGTTGAGGTTTTGCAGTGTATTGCCAATAGTTTACAGGAGATGGGGATGGGGGCGCTGGCGATCGCAAAGGTGAAGGAAGCGGCGATAAAACGAGTCTTTGGTTTTGAAATATTGACCGCACCTTTTGTCGTGGCGCATTTACAATTGGGGTTAGTTTTACAAAATTTGGGCGTTCCTTTGGTGGAAGAAAACGAACGGATTGGGGTTTATTTGACCAATGCGCTGACGGGTTGGCAGCCACCCAATGAGGAGAAAAAAAAGAAGTTTAAGCAGTTAGAGTTGACGTTTCCAGAGTTGAATCAAGAACGAGAAGCGGCGGATGAGGTGAAGCGAAGTAAGCCAATTTTGGTGATTTTAGGTAATCCCCCTTACAATGCGTTTGCGGGGATTTCTCCGGTGGAGGAGGATGATTTGGTGAAGATTTATAAGGAGGGTTTAATTTCGGATTGGGGGATTAAAAAGTTTAATTTGGATGACCTTTACGTGCGGTTTTTTCGCTTGGCAGAACGATGTATTTCGGAACAAACAGGAAAAGGCATTGTTTGCTATATTTCTAATTTTTCTTACTTAAGCGATCCTTCTTTTGTCGTCATGCGTCAGCATTTTTTAGAAGAGTTCGATCGCTTGTGGTTTGATTGCCTGAATGGAGACAGTCGAGAAACAGGAAAAGTGACACCGGAAGGAAAACCCGATCCGAGTGTTTTCTCGACCCAATACAATAAATCGGGAATTCGCGTGGGAACTGCGATCGCGTTAATGGTAAAGAAAAATAAACGAGAAAAAGAGTCACTCATTCGTTTTAAACATTTTTGGGGAACAACTAAAAATCAGGATGTTTTAAAAAGTTTGCAAAATCAGAATTTTGAGAATAGTTATGAAATTGTAGAACCCACAAAATATAATCGTTATTCTTTCCGTTTTTCTGATGTCGATTCTTATTATTTAGAGTGGCCAAAATTAACAGATTTATGTACAGAATCTCCAATTACGGGATACAAAGAAAATAGAGGTTTTAGTTTAATTGATGACAATCGCGAAATTTTGGCTGCAAGAATGGAAAAATATTTCGATCGCGATTATTCTTGGGAACAATTAGCAGCATTAAATACGGGATTAACCCGAAATGCGGCGAGATTTGATGCAAAAAAAGCCAGGAAAAATGCGATCGCAGCAGAAAAGTACAGCCGCGATAGACTCATGCGTTATCTGCTTCGACCTTATGAATTAAAATGGTGTTATTATAGTCCTGTCCGTCCTTTATGGAATGAGCCTCGACCGTCTTTATTTATTCATCAATTTGAAGGGAATTCTTTTTTGGTCAGTCGTCCTTCAGGAGTTGCAAAACCAGAGGGTATTCCTTTTTACTTTATCAATTGCTTGGGAGATTTTGATTTTATTCGGGGTCATTCTTATCATTTTCCCATTCGCTTAAAACCATTAAATATAAAAAATAAAACAAATCAAAAAGAAGCGAATCAGCGAAAAAAACAACTGCAAATATTAGACACAGAACAATATCAAGATACAACAATTAAAGCCAACTTATCCGTCAAAGCGAGAACCTATTTAACCCAACTCAATCTCAAAAACCCAGACGCAGACATAGAAACTGCCGGATTAATTTGGTTGCACGCTTTAGCCATCGGTTATTCCCCCGAATACTTGGCAGAAAACGCCGACGGCATTCGCCAAGATTTCCCCCGCATTCCCCTTCCCAATAATCAAGAAATGCTCTACTATTCTGCCCAATTAGGTCAAAAAATTGCCCAACTTCTCGACACCGAAAAAAATGTCATCGGAGTCACCACAACACCCAACACCGAATACCAACAAATTGCCATCATTTCTCATACTGAAAACCAACCCTTGAACCCCGATCGCGGCGATTTAGCTGTTACTGTAGATTGGGGACATTCGGGGAAAAAAGGAGCGACTATGCCAGGTAAAGGTAAAGTAAGAGAACGACCTTACACCGAAGCTGAAAAAAGCGTCATCCCCTCAGAAATCGCCCTGCAACAACTGGGAAATACTACCTGTGATGTTTATCTCAATGAGATTGCCTATTGGCAAAACGTGCCGATTAATGTTTGGAATTATACCATTGGCGGCTATCAAGTTATGAAAAAATGGCTCAGTTATCGCGAAGAAAAACTGTTAAATCGACCCTTAAAAATGGCAGAAATTATCGCAGTCACCAATATGGCGAGACGAATTGCGTCAATTTTACTCTTACAACCCCAACTCAACGAAAATTATCAGCAAATTAAAGACTCTAGCTATAACTGGAACAAATTAACGCGATCGCCTTCGCCTGGATTATTATAATAAATCCCCTCCCTCGCAATCCCCCATTTTTACCAAAAAAACTGGGTTTAAAGCCCCGTCCTTTAGCGAAGCGGAGGGCGGCTTTTCAAATATTTAGAGAAGAGCCACAAATTTATGATAAAATAGGACAATGAAAGCTAGATACCGCTATCGAATCTATCCAAAGCAAGAACAAAAAACAGCCTTAGCTCAATTATTTGGCTGTGTCAGAGTCGTGTGGAATGATTCTTTGGCTTTCTGTATCGAACAATATCAAAAAGAGGAGAAGAAGCCCAAGAATGGCGACCTGCAAAAACAGTTCATTACCCAAGCTAAAAAGACAATTGAGCGAGAATGGTTAGGAGAAGTGTCTGCGATTCCTTTGCAACAATCCCTCAACGATTTAAACCAAGCCTATCAAAACTTTTTCAAATCTTGCAAAGGAATCCCCCCTGCCCCCCTTAATAAGGGGGGTAGGAAAGGTGGTAGGGACGTTAAATTTAACGTCCGTACAGGACCACCACGATTCAAAAAGCGTAAATCGAGACAATCTGCAAGATTTACCCGTGGTGGTTTTAAGGTCGGTCAGCATAATGTTTATCTCGCTAAAATTGGTAAAGTTAAAATTGTTTGGAGTCGCGAA